>JAFSKP010000033.1 GCA_017448905.1 Bacteroidales bacterium
GATTTGGTGGGTCTCGGCCACTTTGCGGACGAAGTTGATGGCGGTCTGCATGGCCAGGTCATGCTCATGGGTCTCGGGCTGCGACTTGGCGAATTTCACCATGTCGGCCTGCTGGAGCAGCTGCCGCAGCAGGCTTTCGCTCTCTTCGCTCCAGTCGCTGATGTTGTGGAAGGCGCGGAGTGTCTGGCGTGTGGTCATCTCGGCGGCGGAGATGCCGTACATGTTACGCAGAAAGCGCCGCACGATGTCGGTCATGTCGGTATAGTACTTCTTTATGCGTCCTTTCTGCCACAGCTCTTTGCGGCGTAGGGCTTCAAGCTCGCCGAGAGCTTTCTTGTCGGCCGGAACGGGTTTGGCTTTCGGCAGGAACGGTATGGGCTTGTGGGTCTTGCGGCTGTAGATGAGCAGGATGACGGCCATCGCTATGACGGCGACGAAGAGGACTATGGAGACCCATTGGATGATGTCGTGGAATGTGAGTCGCTCATTCAGGAATGGGGCATCCTCGCGCAGTTCGCATTTGTTGGTGTCGGCGGTGGAGGCGTAGACGGCCTCGATGAAGAGGCTGTCCTCTGGTGCCAGCAGGATGACACGGCCTTGTTCCTCACATTGCAGGACGATGCCGGTGACGGCATGGCGCCCAGCCTCGAAGGAGGTCATTGTCACGCGTTGTTCGATGCATGCTATGGTGCCGTCTTTCCTCAACGTCGTGTCGTTGGTGCTTGCCAAGGCCTCGATGGCGGCATTGGTGAGCATGTCGAGGGTCGGGAAGGCGGCGTTGGGCATCTGCTTGCCGTCATGCAGGTTGTTGAGCTTGATGCGTAGCTGGCGTTGCTCGCCGATGACCATGACGCCGGTGTCGATAGCGACATCCAGCTCCACGTCGGCAGTCCTTGACGGTAAGTTCACGACGGTGGCGGCCGGAGTCTGGCAGAAGCCTGCTTCAAATGCCAATAAGCTGATAAACAGTAAAAGAAATGTTCGTTTTGTCATTTTAGCAAATATCACATCTTTTCAGTTTTGTAACGTTAAAAAAATAAGTTGTGACAATGGTTATGGTTACTTTGCTGATAATGAGCGAGAGAAATACTTTGAACTTTACTTATATCAATCCACCCACTCAAACAATCAAGCAATCAAGCAATCAAGCAATCAAGCACTCATTGCTCTCATTTTGAACAGTCCGATCAGTGGCTTGACGAAGTCGTCGCCTGTCGTCATTGTGACGTTGTCGATGCCGTATTTCTGGAGCAGGTCAGCGGCTTGTTGTTTGTAGTGGAGGTAGTGGTTGTGGTAGGCTTCCCTCACGGTGGACGACGAAGTGTCAATCCAGCGTAGCTGTCCTGTCTCCATGTCCTCGAAGGGCATGAGGCCTATGCGCGGCAGCACGCGTTCGCGGGGGTCTTCGATTCGCAGCACGGCGAGGTCGTGTTTGCCGGCGGCGATTTTCAGTGCATTCTCGTAGCCGTCGTCGTAGAGGTCGCTGAGGAGGAAGGCTGTGGAACGTTTTTTTGTTATGTTGGTGAAGTAGCGCAGTGCCTCGGCAATGTCGGTGCCGTGGCTCGTGGGACGGAAGGCTATGAGCTCGCGTATGATGCGGAGGATATGGCTGCTGCCCTTCTTCGGCGGGATGAATTTCTCAATATGGTCGCTGAACATCACCACGCCGACCTTGTCGTTATTGTGGATCGCCGAGAAGGCGAGGGTGGCCGCTATCTCGGCTACGAGCTCGGACTTGTACTGGCTGGTAGTGCCGAAGAGGTTGGAACCGCTGACGTCGATGAGGAGCATCACCGTCAGCTCCCGTTCTTCCTCGAAGACCTTGACGTAAGGGTGGTTGAGTCGTGCCGTGACGTTCCAGTCGATGTTGCGCACGTCGTCGCCGTACTGGTACTCGCGAACTTCGCTGAAAGCCATGCCGCGGCCTTTGAAGGCACTGTGGTATTCGCCCGAAAAAAGCTGTTGCGAAAGCCCTTTAGCCCGAATCTCGATACGCCGTACCTGTTTGATTATATCGCTTTCTTGCATTAACGTTTTACGTTTGATGTTTTACGCTCCTGTTCACAATTCACTATTCACAATTCACAATTCACAATTCACAATTCACAATTCACTATTCACTATTCACAATTCACTATTCACAATTCACAATTCACTATTCACAATTCACTGATCACGGCACATCCACGCGGTTCAGTATTTCGTTGACGATTTCTTCGCTCTTGACGTTCTCGGCTTCGGCTTCGTAGGTGAGGCCTATGCGGTGGCGTAGCACATCCATGGCGATGGCACGGACATCCTCGGGGATGACGTAGCCGCGGCGTTTCAGGAATGCATAGCTTTTGGAGGCCTGGGCGAGGCTGATGGAACCACGTGGCGAAGCCCCGTAGCTAATCATGTCTTTCAGCTTTTCGAGACCGTACTGCTCGGGGTAGCGTGTGGCGAAGACGATGTCGGTGATGTAGTTTTCTATCTTTTCATCCATGTAGACCTCTTTCACCAGGCTGCGTGCCTTGAGGATGGCCGAGGGCTCCATCATGGCTGTCTGGCGGTTGAACCCTTCGTTGAGGCTCTGATGAAGGATCTGGCGTTCCTCGTTTTTCTCAGGGTAGGTGATGACCACCTTGAGCATGAAGCGGTCGACCTGGGCTTCGGGCAGGGGATAGGTGCCCTCCTGCTCGATGGGGTTCTGTGTCGCCATGACGAGGAATGGCTCCTCGAGTTTGAAAGTGCTCTCGCCAATGGTCACCTGACGCTCCTGCATGGCCTCGAGGAGGGCACTCTGCACCTTGGCGGGGGCTCGGTTGATTTCGTCGGCGAGGATAAAGTTGGAGAAGATGGGACCTTTCTTGACCTGGAAGGTCTCGTTCTTCTGACTGTAAATCATGGTGCCGATGAGGTCGGCGGGCAACAGGTCGGGGGTGAACTGTATGCGGCTGAATTTTGCATTGATGGCCTTGGCGAGCGAGGTGATGGTCAGTGTCTTGGCCAGGCCTGGGACACCCTCGAGCAGCACGTGCCCGTTGGAGAGGAGCCCTATCATGAGGCTTTCCACCATGTGTTTTTGACCAACGATATTCTTGCGCATCTCCATGACCAGGGCATCCACGAAGGCACTCT
Organism: Bacteroidales bacterium; assembly: GCA_017448905.1. Lineage (GTDB taxonomy): Bacteria > Bacteroidota > Bacteroidia > Bacteroidales > P3 > Colimorpha. Next base: position 3,121 of record JAFSKP010000033.1, read on the forward strand.
CCTGTTCGATGCGGGCATTAAGCTCTTGGATATTTACGGTTTCGTTCATATTATGGAGGTTTTGTATATCTTTGGATGTTTTTCTAGATTTTCTAGATTTACTAGACTATTTAGACTGTCTAGACTGTCTAGACCATCTAGGATTTCTAGTCAAAAAAACAACAAACAAACGGCATGCCCCTGCAAAATATTGTTGTGTTTAACTTTTTTTTGTTTTTTTGTTGTGGCATTTATGTGGAATCCAAAAAATATTCATACCTTTGCATGTTATAATTTTATGCTGAAATTAAAAATCTAATTAATTATTAATATCTTATGAAACGAAAAACGTTACTTTTCGGCTTAATTGTCGCTGCTTTTGTCGGTGGTGCGCACATTTCGTCCGCGCAGCAACCAAAGGCAAACTATCAGAACAACCTTATCGAAATCGGTCCCGACAACATCGGCGGCCGTGTCCGTGCCATTGTTGTTGACGAAGCCGACCCCAAGCACACCACGCTCTTCGCTGGTGGTGTGGCCGGCGGTCTTTTCAAGAGGACAGGTAGCAACCCGTGGCAGTATGTGCCGTACGTCAATTCGAAAAACCAGCAGGAAACCCTTCCCATCTCGTGCATGGTTCAGCTGCCTGACAACAACATCCTTATAGGCACTGGTGAAGGGTTGGCAGAGACGCACGGCAGCAACTTCGAACGCATGTCGCCCAAGGGCCATGGCCTCTATATCTTCAACCGTCAGGACAACAGTTTCACCCTTGTCCCAAACACAGACCCGGCAACCCATCCCGAGTGGTCATACATTAACCGCATAGCAGTCTACGAACATGGCGCCACCTACGTATACGTCGCCACTTCCGAAGGTCTCTACCGCTGGGTTATCAACAGCAGCAGCGACTGGAACACTGCTCCCAAGCTGATCGAGGCCGGCAACTTCCAGGATGTCATCGTCGTGACCTCCGACAATATCGCCTACGCCACTGCCCCCGGCAAGGTCATCCGCGTCGGCAATGCCACGGCATCAGACCAGACCGTCGCCAGCAGCGTCAGGGACATCACCAGCAGCCTCAGCTCCTTCGCCAAGGCAAGCCGCATCGAGATGGCCTATCGCACCGACCATAAGGCCGGCGTCACGTACCTCTATGCCGTGGTCGTCAATGCCAGCGGCCTTTGCGACGGTGTCTATCTTACCACCAACCAGCAGAATTGGTTGCTGCTGAACACCGAGAGCGTCATCCCCTTCAACTCGCGAAACCCCGGCACCCACAATGTCAGCATCGCTGTCGACCCGCTCAACTGCAAGAATATCTATGTCGGCGGCGCTTCTGTATGGAACGGCGAAGGCTTCGTGGAGAATTCATACTATCAGTGGATCCGTCAGTCGTATAACGAGAAGGAGCTCAATACCGGCAACTACATGGCCTCTGTCCTCCCCAACACTTCGTTCGTGCACTCCGGCATCCATCAGATCGTGCCTACCTGGACGCTCGAGTACGGCGACACCTCGTGGGTCTACTATTTCGCCACCGACGGCGGCATCTACCGTGGTACCTCTTTCAAATACGGTGCCTCGACCTACTGGACCTATAGCTCCATCAACAAGGGCTTCAATACTGTGCAGTTCAACCACGTGGCTGTCTCGCCCGACGGCTCCATCGTCGGAGGTGCTGTCGACAACAGCTGCCCCTTCATCCAGTCGCGCAACGCCCACAACGGCAGCGTACCCACCAACTCGTGGTATGACGATGACCAGAACTCAGTCCTCAATCATACTGGAAGCATCATCTGGACAGGCTCCGGCGCCGACGTGGCAACGTCGATGTTCCAGCAGCTGAAGCCATTCACACGCCGCACACTGTTCGTATCGGCCGACCCCGGCAACTTCTATATGCTTGACAAGCTCGGAGCAATGCGCCTTGTGGGTAGTTTCGCACGCGCCTGTGCCGACTATTCTGACTACAACAACACCCAGACTTGGTCGTCGGCTGAGGCTTTCATGGGCGACAACAACTACAACACCAACCCCATCCCCAAGATGGATCTCTGGGAGACCACCAACAACACGATATGGAATGACAGCGTGTCGTTCATCATCGACACAGCACTCACCTATTTCCACAATGGCGAGGAGACACAGCTGCATGGCAACACCCGCTTCGTGGTTGGCGACAGCATCATTGTCGCTTCCAAACCCAACTTCAACTATCCCTTCTTCCACAAGTTCACCAAGCCTTACCAGATCGACACCGTAGTCCACTATACTGACAATGCCACAGGTCGTGACACCACCCGCACGGAATACAGACTCAACCTCACCGTCCCCAACCGTGTCGTGAGCCGCATGATTGTCAACGGACGTAACGGCAACGAGCGAAGCTGCATCTTCTTCAACCTCACCCCCAACTATTTCCGCAATGTGTGGAGCGACCTTGAGGCCAACAGCCCCAACGCCATGCACTGGGGCATCCTCTACCAGGCCGACTCCAACAATGTCGTTGACGACATCAAGTTCAGCCGCGACGGCAAAAACATCTTCGCTGCTGTCTCTGACGAGGCGACAGGCGACAACTACATCATGCACTTCTACAACTTCAACGTCATCGATGCCAACGATCCCATCGTTATGAAGAACCGCCTGAAATTCAAACGCGACGGTATCGACACCACAGGATACCGTCCAGTGCGTTTCGACACCATCTTTGCAGCCAACAACGACTTCTTCAAACGTAAGATCTCCTCTATCGCTGTCGACCCGCGCGACGGTCAGGACAACCTGATTGTCACTTTCGCCGGCTACGGCTCCACTGAACCCAACATGGTGATGATCCGCAATGCCTCCGACCCCAGCAACCGTTCGGTCGTCAACCTCAACGTCACCAACAGCGGCAACGGCATGACCACAGCCGACCCCGTCCACTCTGGCATCATCGCAATCGACAAGAACAACAACCCGGTGCTCTATGCCGGCACCGAGAAAGGTGTCTTCACCAGCACCTCGCTCACCAGCCCCTCATGGCAGAACTTCGGCGACTTCATCGGCGTTCCCGTCACCTCGATTGTACAGCAGACCAGAAGCCTTCAGCGTCAGAGCTATATTGCTCGCGACGGCGTCAACAAAGTACAGTATCTCTTCGCCAAGACCAAGTACCCCCGTGCCATCTATTTCGGCACCTACGGCCGTGGCGTATTCATGGATACCACTTACGTTACCGACCATGTCAACGAGGTCTCCGACAGCAACGACTGGGTGGGCATCGCCACCGTCGACAACGGTGAGAACTACATGAACATCTACCCCAACCCGGCTATCGACCGCGCCACCATCGACCTCGGTGTCGTCAATGGCGGCAACGCTGTCATCAAGGTCTATGACATCAGCGGCAAGGTGGTGTTCACCGAAAACCTTGGCTACCTCAATGAGGGTATGCACCAGTATTCAATCAACTGCGGCAAATTCAACCGCGGCCTCTACCTGGTGAACATCAACATCGGCAAGGAGTCGGCCACTTCGAAACTTATCGTCAGATAATAATATTTAATTAGATGAAGAGGTACTGACTTCGCATCGGTACCTCTTTTTTGTATCAATATATATATGTATACATTATTTTTATGACAATAAATCACAATCTGGTAGAAGAACTGAAATGGCGCGGCATGATCCACGACATGATGCCTGGCACTGAAGAACAACTCAACAAGGAAGTCACGACGGCATACGTGGGCATCGACCCCACTGCCGACAGCCTGCATATAGGCCATCTTGTCAGTATCATGCTGCTCAAACACCTGCAGATGGCTGGCCATAAGCCGCTGGCTGTCGTCGGTGGCGCCACGGGCATGATCGGCGACCCCTCGTTCAAGGCCGCCGAACGCAAACTGCTCACCCCCGAGGAGATCCAACACAACGTCAGCTGCATCAAGAAACAGCTGGAGCGTTTCCTCGACTTCGAAAACCCCGTCAACGGAGCTGAAATCCTCAATAACTATGACTGGATGAAGGACTACCTCTTCCTGGATTTCATACGTGATGTGGGTAAGCATATCACGGTCAACTACATGATGACCAAGGATTCGGTCAAGAAGCGCATGGAGACCGGCATCTCTTTCACTGAATTCAGCTATCAACTACTGCAGGGCTATGACTTCCTGACGCTCTACCGCACCAAGGGATGCCGTCTGCAGATGGGCGGCAGCGACCAGTGGGGCAACATCACCACGGGTACCGAACTGATTCGTCGCATGGAAGGTGGCGAGGCTTTTGCCCTCACCTGTCCGCTCATCACCAAGGCCGACGGCACCAAGTTCGGCAAGACCGAAGGCGGCAACGTGTGGCTTGACCCTGCCAAGACTTCGCCTTACAAGTTCTACCAGTTCTGGCTCAACTGCTCGGATGTTGATACTGCCCGCTATATCCGCATCTTCACACTCCTCTCGCGCGAGGAAGTCGAAGATCTGGAACGTCAGCACGCCGAGGCTCCCGAACGCCGCATCCTGCAGAAAGCCTTGGCAAAGGATATCACCATCCGCGTACATGGCCAGGAGGCTTACGACACTGCCATCGCCGCCAGCGAATTGCTCTTTGGTAAAGCCACCACCGAGCAATTGAATGCTCTCGACCGCGACACGCTACTCTCGGTCTTTGAGGGTGTCCCTCAGTTCTCTGTCAGCCGTGCCGCCATCGAGGCACAACCCACGCTCATCGACCTCGCCGCCGAGACTGGCATGTTCGCCAGCAAAGGCGAGATACGCCGTGAACTGAAGCAAAACTCCATAATGGTCAACAAGCAGAAAGTGGGGGAGGACTGCCGTCTCTCTTCTGCCGACATACTCCGCTGTGGGAGCATCCTTGTGCAGAAAGGCAAGAAGAACTATTTTCTCCTCAATGTTCAGGATTGATTTATAATCGAACAAAGAAATCCTTATTTCAACTTTTTTCTTAACTTTGCAAAAAATTAATAAAGCAACAATATGACACAAACTGGTATTAAAACATTGAGAGACAGTGCAGGAATGCGCTGGACTGCTCTGCTGCTTTTGGCTCTTGCCATGTTCTGCAGCTACGTATTTATGGACATCCTGTCGCCCATCAAGGACCTGATGCAGGAGACCCGTGGATGGGACAGCGCCTCGTTCGGCCGCATGCAGGGTGCTGAGGTGTTCCTCAACGTCTATGTCTTCTTCCTCATCTTTGCGGGTATCATCCTCGACAAGATGGGTGTCCGCTTCACTGCCGTCCTGTCGGGTGCCGTGATGCTCTTCGGCGGCTGCATCAAGTTCTATGCCGTCAGCGACGCCTTCATGGGTACTGGCTTGGAGGCATGGTTCACCAACCACCTCAACTGGAACGGCGATTTGCCCATCATTGGCGCTGTGCTGCCGTTCTGTGACGGCATGCCCGCCTCGGCAAAGCTTGCTGCCCTGGGATTCATGTTCTTCGGATGCGGCTGCGAGATGGCCGGTATCACCGTGAGCCGCGGTATCGTCAAGTGGTTCAAAGGCCGTGAGACTGCCCTGGCCATGGGCTCAGAGATGGCCCTGGCCCGCCTCGGTGTCGCCACCTGCATGATCTTCAGCCCCTATTTTGCCAAGCTCGGTGGCGAGGTCCATGTCGACAACGCCGTCAAGTTCGGTGTCGTGCTGCTCTGCATCGCCCTTATCATGTTCATCACCTACTTCTTCATGGACAAGAAACTCGACAGCCAGACCGGCGAGGCCGAGGAGAAGGACGACCCCTTCAAGCTCAGCGACCTCGGCAAGATCTTCACCAGCCTCGGTTTCTGGCTCGTCGCCCTGCTCTGCGTGCTCTACTACAGCGCCATTTTCCCCTTCCAGAAGTATGCCGTCAACATGCTGCAGTGCAACCTGACGCTCAATCCCGCCGCTGAAGGCACCTTCTGGGCCGGCAGCTCCGTGACCATTGTCCAGTACATCATCATGCTCGTTGTCGCCGTCTGCTCGTTTGCAAGCAATTTCTCCAAGAACAAGGGCATGAAGTATGGCCTGATGGGTCTTGCCGTCGTGGCGCTGATAGTATACTGCTACATGGGTTATATGCGCGGAACCGCCGAGACAATCTTCGCCGTCTTCCCGCTGCTGGCTGTCGCCATCACTCCCATCCTCGGCAACTATGTCGACCATAAGGGCAAGGCAGCCACCATGCTGATGCTCGGCTCTATCCTGTTGGTCATCTGCCATCTGACGTTTGCTTTCATCCTGCCCGCCTTCAAGGGCAATGCCGTTGGTGGCACCGTGGTGGCTTACGTCACCATCCTCGTGCTTGGCGCCAGCTTCTCGCTGGTTCCCGCCGCACTGTGGCCGTCGGTGCCCAAGCTGGTCGACGAGAAGATTATCGGTTCTGCCTACGCAGCCATCTTCTGGATCCAGAATATCGGTCTTGGCCTCTTCCCGGCCCTCATCGGCATGGTGCTCAACAACACCAACCCCGAGGGTACAGCCGCCCATGAGCTCAACTACACCTGGGCTCTCGTCATGCTCGCCGCCCTCGGCATCGCCGCCCTGCTCATCTCCGTCTACCTCCGCGTCGTAGACAAGAAGAAAGGCTACGGCCTCGAGCAGCCCAACATCAAGGAGGGTTGAAAGTTGAGATTTCGAAATAGAACTTTATTTTCCATACTTCGAAACACACAATTAAACCACCAAGGGGTGCCGCACTGGATGCGACACCCCTTGGTGGTTTAAGTTCATGGATTGTTCATATCTTTGTATTGTAAAAAAGTTATTGAAGGCTTGGTATACCAACGTTTTCGATAAGCCGAGAGAAGAAGAGCTTGCTCTTATTCCGAGGCGAGAAAACGACTAATGAAATTGAACGTTTTCGATAAGCCGAATGCAGACGAGCTCGCTCGTATGCTGAGGCGAGAAAACGGCCTGATGAAATCGAACATTTGATACGTATGGGGTATAGGGTGACTGTTGGACAGTTGCAGGCTGGTGAAATTGACTTTGTTTGTTCAAAGGCTTCTGGCGACCGGGCTTATGTTCAGGCATCATATCTTATTGCAGACGAGGCTACACGTGAACGGGAGTTTGGGAACCTGCGCAAAATCAATGACAACTATCCCAAATATGTTGTTTCAATGACCCCTTTGGTGTCGCGAAGCGATAATGATGGGATAACGCACCTGGGTCTGTGACGTTTTTTGTCCGACGGAATATGATTTCTAATGCTACATAATTTTGTCTTCCCGCAGCTCGCCGGTGGCGCGGAAGATGAAGCGGTTGAGGGGGAGGGTGGCGCGGAAGGCACGCATGACATGGTCTTTGAGTGTGTCGCTGGTGATTGTCTTGGCAGGGATAGTGTGGGCTGAGCAGTAGTCGTTGTATTTGAGCAGGTCGGCGTGGGGCCAGTCGTTGGGGTAGCCCTTGGGGGTGCGGCTGAGCTTCTTCATGGTCAGGAAGGTGTCGCCGAAGTAGCGTCGGTATTCCTTGTCGTTGATGACTTTCAGGAAGTCGTCGGTGTTGTAGAAAATCTCCTGGCGGATGGCGGCGAGTTTCGCCTTGTCGGGCATGAAGATGCCGCCGCCGAGGGCACCGTTGCCTTTCAGGCCGTAGTCTTCCATGCCTATCTGGAGGTAGTAGCCCGCCTCGCCGCTACGCTTGATGCCGTAGCTGCTGAGGAAGAACGAGATATGCGTTTTGTAGGGTCGTTTGTCGGGCGTGAAGCGCAGGTCGCGGTTGATGCGGTAGAGGCATTTGCGAGGGTCGGGGTGGCCGATGGTGGGGTCGAGGGGAGCGAGTTCGTCGATGACTTGTGCTGTCAGTTCGACAAATTCCTCGCGGATGGCATCATAGCGCCGCTTGTTGTCGAGAAACCATTCGCGGTTGTTGTTGACGGCGAGTTCATTGAAGAAAGGGAGTGTGTCGGGGTTCATTGTTCAGCTGGTCATTTTGAGGATTCCTTTATAGGCTTTACAATGTCGACAATGCCGTCGGCGACGCAGCGGAGCAGCTGCTCTTCCATGGCGTTGGTGTAGGCGGTGTCGTCCTTGAACTCGACGTTGTTCTGCTCGATTTCGGAGAGGCATTTCTCTACGGCATCGGGGTCGTCGAGTTTGTAGCATTGGCATGCTTTCTTGCCGTCTTCGGTGCCGCGGTTGCGGGGGCTGCCGCTGCCGCAAGAGGTGAGCGTGAGGGCTATGGCGGCCACTGTGGCGATTTTCAGGGTTGTATTATTCATTGTGTGCAATTGTTGGGAAATGATTATAATTAAGTATAGTTTAAAGATTAATGTTTACAGTTTAAAGAATTTCCTTCACTTATTGTCAGTAAAATGACTATGATTATTGTCACGACTTGTTTTTGAACTTTGCTGATGAGTATTCAAAAAATCAAGATGGGATAGATTGACCGCAGGCGGGGGCAAAAGCTTCACTGGGGTTTTTGCTCACGCGTACCAAGTATTGTCAGTTCCTGATAAAGTTTGAAGAGTTCGGCAACGCAAGTACTCTCGGTGGTGGTCTTGATGTCGAAACCGTAAGCCTGCATCACGGCGCGGTCGTTGTCCTGGTGGGTCTTTCTGAGAATGGGTGGCATGGATGTCTCGTCGTAGAGGTCGGCAAGGCTGCTTTCGGGGTATAGGGCACGAGCGTCAAGTATGGCTTGCGCTGTCTGCTCAATCTTGGAGCACAGGCCGCTGGCCTGTGACATCACGGGCGAGCCGCCCGTGCTCCGCGAGCCGCCCGTGCTCCCGGGCCATGGGAAATTGTTGTAGACAATGTCTTTGGAGTAACGGTAACGCATCTCCAGTCTTCCACAGACGGCGCGCATCCATGCCATGTGGACGTTAGAGGTCAGCACGCCGAAGTGGTAGAGAGTGGCATTGGGGATGATCTGCACGGCATCGCTGGCAATGATATCCGGTGTCATGAAACCGATAGGTATATAGCGGCGACGCTCCGATGATACTCTTGGAACTAACAGATAGTTGCTTTCAGGCTGGCGCACCTCTCCGAAAAGCATCGGATAGTCAGCCATCCGGCGTGTGCCTGCACGGTTGCTTGCCGCCCGCACTTGCCTTACACGCTCCACACGTTGCATAACTACTTCCGACTGTCGGATTTCCGTCGGATCGGCATCGGCAAGCCATAGGCAATAGCGCATACGATTGTTTATAAACTCGTCGGCACCGACAAACCTGCGTGTGTATTTCGCAGCGTATGGCCATGAGGAAATCAGGTTGCCATATTCTTCGTGTGTCAATAACAGGTTGCCTCCATCATTGGCCATATTGCCGAACACCATATCAGGCACTTCGCACAACGGACGCTGACGGCTGCCGATAAACACATTGGGGGCATCAAGCAAATAGGCATTAATGTTGGACACGACGTTGCTGCGGTTGCCATCGAAAATCACCTTGGGCGTGACTTTGGTGTGGCTAAAGCCAACAATGACACAGTGAACGTGCGCTTTGAGCGACGATTCGCTGTCCCAACGGAATGTGCGATAGGCAAAGTCTATGTTCAACCCGTTTTTCAGCAATGGTTGCCACAGGTTGTAGACCTGCTCACCCTGCATAATACTGTTGGTGGAGACCAAAGCGGTGCGTGTGTCGGGGCTGAGAAGCATCAGGTCGGATGCCTTTTTGTACCAACAGCAAACATAGTCAAGGTTGCCAACGTTTTTCCATCGTGTCCCGAAGATGGACAACATGTCGTGCTTTTGTTCTTCGTCCATCATCCTGGCTCCCACAAACGGCGGGTTGCCCATTATGTAGTCGTAGTGGAGCACGGGCGGCTCGCCCGTGTCTGGGAGTACAGGCCGCTGGCCTGTGTCTTCACGGGCGAGCCGCCCGTGCTCCATGAGCCGCCCGTACTCCGACCATTTCCATTTTTCAGCCTCATCGACCAAGCCGGCATTGACAGGGTTGTTGTGAATATAATCAACAACATTCTGTAGATGTCTTTCGTTGCGGATATAGCGGTCGAAATATTCTTCCATCCAGAACTGCCCTGTACGTCCAAGTATCTTGTTGGCCTCCTTTGCGGTATAGGAACGCCATCCGTGCATTATCTGGGAGAGAGAACACCCGTCGAGGACTTCAATCAGGACATGAACGTGGTTGGGCATTACACACCAGCATAGCAGATTGTACCGGATGCCGTCGAAGTGGAGCAGATTCTCCTGGACAATGGCAGCAATGCGGCTGTCTTTCAGCCAGCAATGGCCGTGTCCGGCATCCATGTATTGTTCTATTTTTTCCCGTAGCTCGACATTCTTAGGGTCGTTGGGGTTGGTATTCTCATCTATTTCGAGTTGCGCACGCATTTGTGCCACTACCTCTTTAGGGAGAGAGTCGTAAAGGCGAAAGGTGATGGACTGATATGTTTTCCCCTCACAGTGAGGAGGATATTTCCCACGACGATGCCACTCCTGGAGCACGGGCGGCTCGCCCGTGTCTGGGAGTACAGGCCGCTGGCCTGTGTCTTCACGGGCGAGCCGCCCGTGCTCCAGTTCCCACTCCATCCTCAACGCGTTGCCTTCGCGGATGTTGCTGTAGCTTTTCAGCGGCAGGAAGTCGATATCGCGGTGGATTATCTTTTCCGTCTCGCGAAGCATCTGCGCCTCCGAGATCCAGAGAGCCGTGGTGGCGACGGTGACGGC
>JAFSKP010000034.1 GCA_017448905.1 Bacteroidales bacterium
CCGAAACCGTAGTCTTCACCGTAGAGGGGCGTAAAGTAGCCGCCGACCTGGGCGAATGATGCAAAGCTGAGCATCACGGCGCAGAGAGTTAATAATACTTTTTTCATTTTTTTGATTTTTGATTGGTTAGTTATTGAATTGGATTGTTTGGTTTCTTTTCTTTTCTTTTCTAGACTTTCTAGATTTTCTAGATTTTCTAGACTGTCTAGACTGTCTAGATAGTCTAGAAAGTCTAGGCCACCACTATGCTTTCGTCGTCTTCGACGCGGAGGTTGGCCATGATGAAGTCGCGGCGTTCGACGGTGTTGTTGCCCATATAGAAGCGGAGTACCCCTTTGGTGTCGAAGTCCTTGTGGAGCAGCACGGGGTCGAGGCGCATGTCCTTGCCGATGAAGTTCTTGAACTCGTCGGGCGATATCTCGCCGAGGCCTTTGAAGCGCGTGATTTCGGCGTTAGGGGTGTTGTGGATGGCTTCGATGCGTTCCTCGTCGGTGTAGCAGTAGGTGGTTTTCTGCTTGTTGCGTACGCGGAAGAGGGGCGTCTGCAGGATGTAGACGTGGCCTGTGCGGATGAGGTCGGGGTAGAAGCGGAGGAAGAAGGTGAGGAGGAGGAGGCGGATGTGCATGCCGTCGACATCGGCATCGGTTGCGATGACGACGTTGTTGTAGCGGAGACCCTCCATTCCGTCGTCGATGTCGAGGGCGTTGTGGAGCAGGTTGAGCTCCTCGTTTTTGTAGACGTCGACCTTGTTTATCTTGAAGGTGTTCTGGGGTTTGCCGCGGAGGCTGAAGACGGCTTGTGTCGCCACGTCGCGGCTTTTGGTGATGGAACCCGAGGCCGAGTCGCCCTCGGTGATGAAGACTGTTGTCTCGAGGCGGCGGGCGTGGTTGCTGTTGTAGTGGATGTGGCAGTCGCGGAGCTTGCGGTTGTTGAGGCTGGCTTTCTTGCTGGCTGCCTTGGCCTCTTTCTTGATGCCGGCAATCTCCTTTCGTTCCTTCTCGTTGGCGTTGATTTTGGCCAGCAGGGTGTTGGCGGTATCGGAGTTGATGTGGAGGTAGTTGTCGAGGTGGCGTTTGAGGATGTCGAGGACGTAGGTCTTCAGGAAGGGGCTGTCGTTGGTGCAGTCGGCGTTGTTGGGGGCGAGGTGTGTGGAGCCAAGTCTGGTTTTGGTCTGTGCCTCGAACACGGGTTCCTGGATGCGGACGCAGAGGGCGCATACCAGTCCCTGGCGTATGTCGGCGGGTTCGTAGTCTTTCTTGTAGAACTCGCGTACCACGCGTGCGAAGCCTTCGCGGAAGGCGCTCTGGTGGGTGCCGCCCTCGGTGGTGTGCTGTCCGTTGACGAAGCTGTAGTAGTAGTCGCTGCTTTGCCCGTTGACATGGGTGAAGGCACATTCGAAGTCGCCCTCCTTGATGTGGACTACGGGATAGAGGCCTTCGCTGTCCATGTTGTGCTCCAGCAGGTCGAGGAGGCCGTTCTTGGAGTAGAACCGGCGGTCGTTGTAGTAGAGCGTGAGCCCTTTGTTGAGGTAGGCGTAGTTCCAGATGCGTCGTTCGACGTACTCGCTCACGAAGTGGTAGTTGCCGAAGAGCTTGCTGTCGGGGATGAACTCGACGAGGGTGCCGTTTTCTGTTGAGTTGTTGAGTTGTTGAGTCGTTGAGAGTTCGACGATGCCGGTGTCGTTTGTCAGCTTGCCTTCGCAGAACTCGGCGATGCGTGTCTTGCCGTCGCGGAACGCCTGCACCTTGAAGTAGGAGGAGAGGGCGTTGACGGCCTTGGTACCCACACCGTTGAGGCCTACGGACTTCTGGAAGACCTTGCTGTCGTACTTGGCGCCGGTGTTGAGTTTGCTGACGGCATCGACGATGCTGCCCAGCGGTATGCCGCGACCGAAGTCGCGGATGGAGACGCGCCGTTCGGCGAAGTCGATGCGGACGTTGATGCGTTTGCCGAAACCCGATGTGAACTCGTCGATGGCGTTGTCTATCACCTCCTTGATGAGGACGTAGATGCCGTCGTCGTGCGACGAGCCGTCGCCCAGCTTGCCGATATACATGCCGGGGCGGAGACGTATGTGCACCATGTCTTCGAGGTGCACTATCTTACTTTCGTCGTAGTCGTCAACAATAGGGGTGATTATTTCTTCTTCCATTTTATAGTTTGTACTATAAATAAATCTTTTTCAGGTAGAAAAGTAAAATGACACTTTTGTACCAAAAAGCAAAAATACAAAAAAAAATACTAATGCAAAGGAAAAAACGCAAAAAAACTGGAAGTTTTTCAACATCCAGCTAATTATCAACTTTCAACGAAAGTGCGGATAGGGGGACTCGAACCCCCACTCCGTGAGGAACTAGATCCTAAGTCTAGCGCGGCTACCAATTACGCCATATCCGCTGTTTATTTCACGAATTCCATTGTTTTTCCCACGAAATGCCGTGAATTTGAGTTTGCAAAAGTACGTTTTTTTTGTGATATGGGAGATTTTTTTCGTCTGCACTGTTTGTATGTTGCGAAAAGAGAGTGATAGCTGTTGTGTAATATGTTGTTTGGCAGTAGTTTTGTTTTTTTTAAGAAAAAATATTTTTCTAAACATGTAAGATTTTTGTACCTTTGTGCGTTTATTAATTGTAGAAAAAACATTAAACGCTATTTGTCAAAATGAGAAAATCGATTAAATTTTTTGCGATGCTGATGATGGCTTCGGCCTTGGCATTCTCGTTCACGTCGTGCGATGACGACCCTGTAGAACCCACCAACCAAACGCCAACGGGTAGCACCCCGGGCACCGACCCCGGCACCAACCCCGACCCCGACCCCGACCCCGACGAGGTAGACACCTTCTTCGTCAACACGTCGTGGACATCCTCTGTCGAGAACATATTCACCTACCAGGGAGTGACAATGAATGTTACTCTCGATGCTTCGCTTGATTTCATGGCGGGGATGAAGGGAGAAATGTTCCAAGAGGCTTTTATCACGGTGCCTTCCATGCCTGCTGCCAATCAAGAGGCGAACTTCTCGTACAATTTCACTTACGTTGTCAGGGGCAATACGATAATAATCACATATGAATATGAGGATGAGGAGACTGGCGAGATGGTTACCGATTCGAGCAACCTTATTTATAATCCTGACGACGAGACCATAACATATAACCTTGCCGAGGAAGACCCCGAGATTGTGCAAGTGCTTGGTACTGGTGTGCTGATTTTTACTAAAGTGCAATGAAACAGTTGTTTTTTTCTTTAGTTTTTTTTGCGGCCTTGACCGTCGCCGCCGAGCCGGTGACGCCGCAGCGAGCCGCGGCTGTGGCCCGCAACTTCATGTCGCAAACCGTCGGCAGCAAGGCTCCAGTCGAGCTGACGCTGCACGGTGACGGCTGGTACTATGCCGGCCTCTACCTTTTCGACAATGCGCAGGGCGGCTGGGTGATAGTGGCTGCCGACGACTGTGTGAAGCCCATCCTGGCCTATTCGGTTACCGGCATCCTCGACCCGTCCGACATGTCTCCGGCACTGCACAGGTGGCTCGGCGGATACGAGGAGCAGGTGATGGCGGTATGGAAGGCCCGTGCCGCGAAGAGTCCTGTGCCGGTCTACGGGGGCGATGCCGCCGAATGGAAGCGCCTCGAGGCCGGTATCTCAGATGGTGCCAAGGATGGCGACGGCATGGCTCCGCTGCTCACCACGCGGTGGGACCAGGACTACCCCTTCGACCGGCGATGCCCATCGGGTACGGTCACCGGATGCGCCGCCACGGCTATGGCGCAATTTTTGAAGTTCTGGAACTATCCTGCCTTTGGCACGGGAAGCCACAGCTATGTGTCGCCCCGAACGGGGACCGCCGAGAGTGCCGACTTCGGCCACACACTCTACGACTGGGCGAACATGCCCGACAGTGCCGTGCAGTACGACACGCAGGAAAAAATCCTTGCTGTGGCGACGTTGATGTACCATTGTGGCGTGGGGCTTGAGATGGACTATGGCACCGCGGCGCAGGGCGGCAGCGCAGCCCTTGGACTCGTCGGTGTCGAGGGCTATGCCAGCCAGGACAATGCGCTGAAGGACTACTTCCACTACAGCCGCGATATGGATGTCCACTTTAAGGATTATGGCTACAGCAACGATTCGTGGCGCTCGCTGCTCGTCGGCGAGCTCGACCTGGGGCACCCCATCCTCTATGCCGGTGCCGCCACCCAGGGGGGGCATGGCTTCGTCTGCGACGGATACGACGCACGCCAGTATATGCACTTCAACTTCGGCTGGAGCGGCGTGGGCGACGGCTACTACACCGTCGACTCCATCAGCCCGGGCGTCGGCGGCGTCGGCGGCAACGTCACCTACACTTTCAACATGCAGAACGCCTGCCTCACCGGCGCTGTGCCCGACTATGCGTTGCGGGTAAGCGACACCCTCTTCAACTTCATGGGTGAGGGTGGTGTGGATTCGTTGCTGGCGGGCATCAACGAGATGAACAACGGTCTCTTGCAGGTAAGCAGCACGGCGGAGTGGCTCGCTGTGGAGTTCGACGACTTCGGCCGTGCCGGCTGGCTGCATCTAGAGGTGGAACCTATGGATGAGGATGGCGAGCGCGTGGCGTTCGTGGTTCTCACCCAGGGTGGTGAGAGTGTGCGTGTCAAGGTGGTGCAGGTGAGCTACAGGGCGGAGAATATGTGTCCCCTGACGGTGGTCATGGAGAACACCAGCAACCACCATGACGGCTGGGACAACGGAGCCTGCCTGACCATTGAGTCGGATGAAGGCTACATCTTCGGTACGGCACGTCTGGTGACGGGAAGCCGCGACACTGTGGAATACCTCGTGGCCGGAAGCGGCGTCAGGGCGGTGTGGCACGGCGTCGACGGTGTGGACCGCTATTTCAGGTACCGCATCTACAACCGCCACGGACAGGAGCTCGTCAACGTCAACAACGCTTACCGCTACGGCGGTACGCACCCCATAGCCGAACCATGCGAGTTCGTCGGCATCGAAGAAGCCTCTCGCTACGACGAGATGGTGTATCCCAATCCGGCTCACAACGTGCTTCATGTCAGTGCTGAAGGTCTGCGGAGTGTTGTGATTGTCGACCTTTCGGGACGCAAGACAATTACGTCGGATCGCGGCAGCATAGACATCTCGCGGCTTCCCAACGGTCACTATTTTGTGCGTATAGTCACCGATACAGGCACCAGTGTGAAACGTTTTGTGAAGAAGTGACACAATAAAAAAAGATATTCGCAGTTATTGAGCGTGCAGGATTGACTTGCACGCTCTTTTATTGCCATGAAACGACTTTGTTTTACCCTCATTTCCCTTCTTCTGCTTGTCACAATGCCACAGGCGAGGGCAACCTATCTGCTTATCCCTATGGACGAGACACAACGCAACCACTTGAAAGCCTATGGTATAGCCTACTTTGCACTGGAGCGCGAAGTGGAGGTCACCTGGCTGCTCAACTACCGTGGTGGAGCCTTCATGATGAAATATGCCGACGCCATAGAGCGGCAGGCGAAGCTGCGCGGCGTCAGCGTCGAGACCATCGCCGACGGACGCTCGTCGGCGATACTCTCCGAGATTGCCGACCCGTCGGTCAACATGGATGCCGTGCGGCTGCAGAAAGCCCCGCGGATAGCCGTCTATTCGCCCAAGAGCAAGCTGCCGTGGGACGACGCCGTGACGCTGGTGATGACCTACGCCGAGATACCCTACGACGTGGTCTACGACGAGGAGGTCGTGGCGGGAGTGTTGCCTACCTACGACTGGCTGCACCTGCACCATGAGGACTTCACTGGACAGTATGGCAAGTTCTGGGGCAACTACCGCAACGCCCAATGGTACATAGAGGATGTGCGCGACCAGGAGGCTCGCGCCCACAAGCTGGGATACCAGAAAGTGTCGCAGCTGAAACTTGCTGTCGCCCATAAAATAAGGGACTTCGTCATGGGCGGCGGCTTCCTCTTCGCCATGTGCTCGGCACCCGACAGCTACGATGTGGCGTTAGCGGCGGAGAATGTGGACATCTGCGACGTGATGTTCGACGGCGACCCCATGCAGCCCAACGCGCAGGAACTGCTCGACTATTCGAAGTGCTTTGCATTCAAGGATTTCCGCATCAGCACCAACCCGTCGGAATATGAGATCTCGACCATCGACATCGATGATCGCACGCGTCAGCGGCAAGTCAACGAGAAGAATGATTTTTTCACCCTTTTCGACTTCTCCGCCAAGTGGGACTGGATTCCCACCATGCTGACACAGAACCACACGCGCATCATTCACGGCTTTATGGGCCAGACTACGGCGTTCCGTCGTTCGACGGTGAAAACCAGTGCCTTGATAATGGGCGAGAACAAGGAGCTCGACGAGGTGCGCTACCTGCACGGCGAATACGGCAAAGGCACGTGGACCTTCCTCGGCGGTCACGACCCCGAGGACTACCGCCACTTTGTCGGCGACCCGCCGACAGACCTGTCGCTGTATCCCAACTCGCCAGGCTATAGGCTGATACTGAATAATATACTCTTTCCTGCTGCCAAGAAAGAAAAACACAAGACTTGATAGACTAGAAGCTCTAGACCGTCTAGAAAATCTAGAAAATCTAGACACTCTAGAGAATCTAGACAGTCTAGACTGTCTAGAAAAAAAACAGCATTATGAAAAAAATCGTTTTTTTTACCGCTATAATTTCAATTTTCAATTTTGAATTTTCAATTTGCTTCGCCCAGAACTGGACGCGCTATACTATAAAGAACTCCGAGATCGGCAACACCGTCCTCGCCATGGCCAACGATAGGAAGGGGAACAAGTGGTTCGGTACAGAGCTGGGCATGGCCAAGCTGTCGGGCAAAACCTGGACGGATTTCTCGATGTTCAACGAGAAACTCAAAGATCAGTATGTCAACTGCCTGACCGTTGACGGCAACAATATGCTGTGGATAGGCACCGACGACTACGGAGTAATCGAGTTCGACGGATCTCGATGGACTGAACATAAAGAGCAGATGAAGAAGCTGCAGATGAAGTTCATCTCCAAGATTGCCATCGACCACAACGACGTGAAATGGATAGGTGTGACCCTTGGAGGACTGGTGCGCTATGACGGGCAGGACTGGGAGAAGTATACATCGCAGAATTCGGAGCTGTCCAGCGACTTCATCCTCTGCGTCGCCATCGACCGCGCCAACCGCAAGTGGATAGGCACCAACGACGGCCTTTCGGTCTACGACGACCGCCGCTGGAGGTCGTTCACCACCCGCAATTCAAGGCTCCCCGACAATATCGTGCCTGCCATCATCATCGACAAGAACAGCGTGAAATGGCTCGGTACACTGGGGGGGCTGGTGCGTGTGGAGGGTGAGGAATGGACGGTCTTCACTGCCGAGAATAGCCCGCTGCCCTGCAACCAGGTCAACGACCTGGCGTTCGACCCCTCGGGGGCTATCTGGATGGTCACCGACAAAGGAGTGGCGCTTTTCGATGGCAAGGACAGCTGGCATGTTTTCCGCCCTAAGGAGACCGTACTTCCCAACGACATCCACCGTCGCGTGATGGTCGACGGGCAGGGCAACAAGTGGTTCGGCAGCAACATGCAGGGATTGACCTGC
>JAFSKP010000003.1 GCA_017448905.1 Bacteroidales bacterium
AAGTCCGCAGCAAACTGCAGTATTTATCACTGGATAAGAAAGAACGCCGCGCATACGAGCGGCATCTTGAAAACCAGATGATACAGAACGACGTGATGGACACCGCCCGCCTGGAAGGCCGTGCTGAAGGTCGCGCAGAAGGTCGTGAAGAAGGTCGTGCGGAAGGTCGCGAAGAAGGTCGTGCGGAAGGTCGCGAAGAAGGTCGTGCGGAAGGTCGCGAAGAAGGTCGTGCGGAAGGTCGCGAAGAAGGTCGTGCGGAGGGTCGCGAAGAGGGTCGTGCGGAAGAAGCAATGAACATTGCGCGAAAGATGAAAGCTTCAGGCATGTCCGACGACACCATCATGCAACTTACAGGATTGCAAGCTGAAGATTTAAGGAACCTTTAACACATTAATTCAGGTCAGGACGTTGAGTTTTACAAAGACTTCGGGCGTAGACAACTCACGGTTGCGAGTACCCACGCCCGAGTTTTTTTCCCCCTTGCCCGCCGCGCGGGGACGGAACAAGGTTTAGTTCTAACGCACAGCACGAACCGAGAGCCCGACGCCACGGCCGCTGTCGTACATGCCCTGGCCGCCCGAATGGAAGCCGAAGTACCACGCGCCCGTCGGTTAGTCCGTGCCGAGCGACGAGGACCAGTAGCCGCCGGCGCTGCCGGCGCTGCAGAGCTCATCGTCCCAGCGGTCGCCGGCGGCGGGCAAGAAGAGACTTTTGCCGTTGGATGCGGTGAACATGCGTCCATAGACGCCGTTCCGTGTCGTCCAGTCACTCGTGGTGTTGGCAATCAATTCCTCCCAGTCTGCCTTGGTCGGCATGCGAACCCCGCTGCCCAACTTGGTGGTGGCGGCATCATCCATCGCTTGCAGAACAGTCAAAATATCTGTGTAGCCGTTGTATCCATAATCGCCGTTGTTACAGTACTTGGTTAAATAGTCGATGTCGCCCATGAAGTACATGTAGGTGCTCTCATTGTAGGTGTTCTTCGTCACCGTCTCGCCCCAGGCGTAGTAGTCGCCGTACTCCTCCGGTTTCGTCGCGCCAAGGTTGCAACTGGCCCACCATAGACCGCTCGGCAAACCCAAATCCACCCACTCTGCCGTAGTGTTGCCGCCGGAGTCGTTGCCGTTTTCATCGTCCTTAGCGCAGGAGACCACTCCCACGCTCAGCATGACCGCAATGGCCATCAGTAATAATCTTCTCGCTTTCATTGTTTTTGTTTTTTTATCAGTAATGTGTAAAAAATAACACGAGACACTTGTTTTGCGGCTTGGTACGCGGGCACCCCGCCCGCGGAAGTGCTGCCTAGCCGCGGGCGGGGACGCCCGCGTACCGGCCTATGACCGCGTACCAGGGTCACAGCTCCTCGGCGAGGGTCTGCTCAAGGCGGGTGAACTTGCAGCCGCGGAACTGGGCCACGATGCTGTGGAGCGTGGTGCCGTGACAGAGGCGGCGTACCTCTTTCCGAAACGGCGTGGCCGTATGCAGAAAAGGAAATTGCCCACCTCCTCCATGCAGGGAAGGTTCATGGTCTTGTCAACATAGTATTTTCTCTCTTCCATCAACTGACGGAAATCCGAGACACAATACGGAATACGCTTATAACCTGCCTGTTCTGCCATATCTCATCATTTATTGCCAAATGCAAAGATCCACAAAAAAATCCAATCACTGCACATACGGTTGGTACGCGTGAGCAGAAGCTCCAGTGGAACTTGTGCCTTGACCGCGTACCAGAGGAAAATTCACGTTCAAAATCCATCATTTTTAGTACCTTTGCCGTCTGAAACAGTATGTAACAAATACCAAACAATAATCACAAACAATCAACAATCAGTAAATTATAGCAATTATGACTTCACCTTTTTAATCCTGAAAACTGCGAAGCCGACGATTCCTGCAACTGTAGCCACGGCACCAATCCGAGGCCGTCACGCCGAATTTCATGTTCCTTACAGCAATGGACCATACGACCAAGAGACATATTTTCATCATCAACCCCCATGCCGGGTCGAAACGCCATACCGACGAGGTGGCCGAACAGGTCAGACAGTTGAACATCGGCGCCGAGATGTATGTCACCCGTTGTCCCCGCGATGCCACCCGTATCGTGGAAGACTTCTGCAACCGGCACAGCAACGAGCCGCTACGCTTCTATGCCTGCGGCGGCGACGGCACACTGGGCGAGGTGGTTTCAGGGGTACTCCGGCACCCCGCCGCCGAAGTGGGCTGTTTCCCTTGCGGCAGCGGCAACGACTATGTGAAATACTGGCCCGACATCGACTTCCGCGACATTCGAGCCCTTGTCAGCGCCCCATCAGTACCAGTTGACCTGATGCGCGTCAGCACCGGCGATGAGAAGCGATACTGCATCAATATGATGAACCTCGGCTTCGAGGCCGCCGTCTGCCGCAACATGGATATGCTTCGCAGCAAGCCCGTCGTTGGCGGACGGATGGCCTACACGTCGGGCATAGTCTACAGCCTGCTCAATGACAGACATCACCCATGCCGCATCAGCCTAGACGGCGAGGCATGGCACGAGGGCGACATGCTGCTCGGCTCGCTGGCCAACGGCCGCTATGCTGGCGGCGGCTACTGCTGTGCCCCACGCTCGGTCAACGACGACGGTATTCTCGACGCCATGATAGTCCGCCCCATCTCTGTGGCACGCTTTGCCACACTCATCTCCCTGTACAGGAAAGGTCTTCATCTCGACGGCCCCAAGATGCGCGATATGGTCGAGCACCGCCGCTGCCGCCGTGCTGTCGTCGAAAGCCAGAAGCCGCTGTGCGCCGCCCTCGACGGAGAAGTGCTGTGCTCCTCCCATTTCGAAATCGAGAACATACACCATGGGATACGCTTCCTGCTCCCTTCGCGGTTCGCTACAGCGAAGAACAGTGAATAGCCCAAAAAATCATATATGGCCGACAGCCTCGACATTTTTTTTGTTCAATGCACAATAATTAACACCATATTTCGTTTTGTGGGCAAAGAGCAACTCAACAATAAACATGAAAGCAAAAACCATTATCTTATCAATCATACTATTAGGAGCAGCATCCATCCTTTCTGCCCAGAAGCCTGCCAACGACGTGGCCATCGACGGCCTGCACGGGAAGGTGAAAAACGTGGTGAAGATAACTTACGAGGCACGTACCGACTTCCAGGGTGTCACATCAGAGGGCGACCTGCTGGAGCGCCTGGAGACCGCATATAACAGCAAAGGATGGCGCAAAACCATGACATACGTCACCCCCGAGGCCAACGTGATATTCCGCTCACGCTTCAAACACGACGGCTTTGGACTGACCACCCTTGAACAGATTGTCGACAACAACGAGAACATCATAGGCCGCACCTACTACAGCTACGACGCACAGAACACGCTGAAAGAGACGTGGGTGGAGGATGCCGAACGCCAGATTGAGAGCCGCACTCTCCTGCGCTATGACGGACAGGGTCGACTGACGCAACGCTCGCTCAACGATGCCGCCGGCAACATATACAAACGCGAGGTATTTACCTACGAAGGCAACAACGTTAGCAAGAAAGTGGTCTTCGACCGCTCTGGCAAGAAAATGCAAGAGTGGCGCTACGAGTACGACGAGCAGGGCGAACCCGTCTCACAAACCCTCTACGACTACAGTGAAGCCGACAAATACACTCCCGAGAAGGGTTTGAACGCTTTACCCGAACCCGAGATGTATATCACCATCTTTAACTACGAGTACGACGACCACGGCAACTGGACGCGCCGTACCGAAAGCGAACTTGAGGACGGCGACCCCAAGATGCAATACATCGTCACGCGAGAGATAGATTATTTCAACTAAGTAAAGTTTAAAGATTAAAGATTACAGTTTAAAGTATTCCTCTCGCTTGTTATCAGCAAAATAACCATGATTATTGTCACAACCTATTTTTTTAACTTCGCTAATATACCGCAAAAACAGATAAAGTAATTCATTAAAAATGCGCTTTTTACCCCCCCCTATACATTTTTTCATAGGGAGGTGTTTTAGGGTGGCTTCGCATTTTCTTCTATAATATGTTGGTTATGAGCCACGACCACAAAAACAGTTGTGCCCGACACGTATAAGGGGAAAGGAATGAAAAGAATAATTACGTTTCTCATGCTGCTCATTGCGACGGCAGGAGTGGCCAATGCGCAGGACACTATCGTGATGCGCAATGGCAAGGAGTTGGTTGTCAAAGTCGAAAAGATCACTTCCAGTGAGCTGGAATACCGCAACTGGGGAAACACCAACGGACCACTCCGCTCACAAAACATCGCCGACATCTTCATGGTGAAATACAGTGACGGCAACCACGAGGTCTTCAGCGAGGCAACACAGACAAAAGCCAATGCGTCCAGCAACGCGAGTCCCTATCAGACACAGGTTGGTCTTCGCCCTTTGGTGCGCAGTGGCTCATCCCTCGTATACAGAGGCACAAGCACGCCGCTCTTCGACAGAGACCTGCAGACCATCCTCTCGCCAGAGCTCTACGACAAATTCGAGAGCGCCAACAGGCTCATCAAGACTGGCACTCCATTCTCGGCAATCGGCTACACAGGCCTTATTCTCGGAGCCATCTGGTATCCCATCGGTCTCTACGTCGACGACATGGAGGTTTTCATAACCATAGGCGCATACTGCCTGGGCGTAGCATCGCTGTTCATCCCCGTCGGAGAAATCATTTCCGGCATAGGCAAGGGCAAGCTCAGCCGTGTTGCCGAGGCATACAACGCCGAGCACGACCTGGCGTCGTTACGGCTGGGCGTGACACCGGCATTGATGCGCGCCGCAGACGGCATCGGCGCCGGCCTCTCTTTCTCGATGCAATTCTGACAGAGGACTCGTCCGCTTGGAATAAAGGATGCTCGGCACGTGCCGAGCATCCTTTATTCTGTCTCGTAGCCGAACTGGCGGAGGGCGATGTCGCTGTTCCGCCAGTCTTTCAAGACTTTGACGCGGAGTTCCAGAAAACATTTCTTGCCAGTGAATTCCTCTATGTCCTTGCGTGCCTCCATGCCAAGTTTCTTTATCGACTTGCCCTGGTGACCAATCAGGATGGCTTTCTGCGACTCGCGCTCAACAAAAACGATAGCCGAGATATTGTCTAACCTCTCCCCTTCCCTATAGCTTTCCACCGCCACCTCGCAACTGTATGGTATCTCCTTATCATAGAGCAACAGAATCTTTTCGCGGACAATCTCGGAGACAAAAAAACGCATCGAACGGTCGGTAAGCTCGTCCTTGGGGAAATAGGGCGGGTTTTCGGGCAGGAGTTCCATGATAAGGTCAAAAATCTTCTCGACGTTGAAGCCTTCTGTTGCAGAGCAAGGCACCACATGGGCACGAGGAATCTGCTGCTGCCAGTATTCTATCTTCTGCACCACCGTAGCCTGGTCAGAGGTGTCGACCTTATTGATTACCAATACTACCGGAACATCAGATTTAATGACCTTGTCAAGCACCTGCTGATTCTTGAGGGTCTCCCCCACTTCGGTGACAAGCAGAAAAAGGTCGGCATCCTGAAGGGCGCTGCCCACGAATCCCATCATCTGCTCATGAAGCTTGTAATGGGGGTTGACGATGCCCGGGGTGTCGGTATAGACAATCTGGAAGTCGTCGCCATTGACGATGCCCATGATGCGGTGGCGCGTGGTTTGAGCCTTGCTGGTGATGATGGAGAGCTTCTCGCCGACCAGGGCGTTCATGAGGGTTGACTTCCCTACATTAGGGTTGCCAATGATATTAACAAATCCTGATTTGTGCATATTTCAAAATAATAGGGAAAAGTGGAATGAAACTATCGCATAAACAGATTAACGCATTCGGAAAGGTCCGTAATTTCGTAGGTAGGAGGAGTATCACCTGCAGCCAAAGGCAGAGACCTCGGGTTGTACCACACCTGTGGTATGCCGACAGACATGGCACCAGCGATGTCGACCTTGTAGTCGTCGCCGATGACAAGACACTGTTTTGGAGGAACAGCCAGTTTCTGCAACACCGCTTCGAAGAAACGGCGGTCGGGTTTCATAAACCCCAGATCCTCAGAAAGAAAGAAATGACTAAAATAGCGGTCGATGCCTGAGGTTCTCATCTTGGGCAGCTGCGCCTCCGAAAAGCCGTTGGTGATAACCGACAAAGAGAACTGATTACACCTTTCGCCAAGCCACTCCAACAAGTTGCGAGCGCCAGGCATAAGACGTGTCTGACGGACACCCTGCTCAACATAGTAATCGGCCATCTGGAGAGAGAGTTTGATGATTTCCGGCGACTCATGGTTACAGCCGAAAGACCCTAATGTCAGCGAAAAACGTCGCAATGAGAGCTGTTCCTTGGTGACTGTGCCATTTCGATAGGCTTCCCAGAGCACATCGTTTATCTGCTTGTAACGGTCATGGAAAGTGTCGTAGTCGACATGACATAACTGTCCGATACCAAACTGTCCGAACATCGCCCTATAGGTGCAGTCGGCATTGCCGTCGAAGTCCCACAGTGTGCGGTCAAGGTCGAAAAGCAACTGATACATACTTTGTTACAAGAAAAAAGGTCGCGACACAACGGATGCGTCGCGACCATAAGCAAAATGATATGAACAAGCCATTATTCAGCAGCAGCCTCGGCATCGGCGGTGGCGGAAGCACGTGTGCTGTTGACGACAAGCACCTCGCTGCTCTTGGGATTCAAGAACTCGTAGTTGTTGGTCTCAATATCCTGGACCTTGACGCGCTGGGCAACATCAAGCTTGGTGATGTCAACGACAATCTCGTTAGGCATGTTGGCCGGCAGTGCCTTGACATTGAGGCGTTTCTGTTTATACTGCAGCTTGCCGCCTTTCATGACACCGACAGAAGTACCAGTGGTGTGGACTGGAATTGACATCACGATGGGTTTGTCGTCGCTGAGTTCGTAGAAGTCAGCATGGTATACGATGTCGGTTACGGGATGGAAATCGATGTCCTTCAGCATGGCACTGTGTTTTACACCATTCAGTTCGATTTCGATGAAACAAGGTTCTGGGTTGAAGATGACGCGGTTGAAGGCTGTCTGGGGAACGCTGAAAGCGATCTGTTCACCCTTGCCGTACATTACACATGGCACCTTGTCTTCGCGACGCAGAGCCTTAGCATCCTTTTTCCCTACGTGCTCACGGAGAGCACCGCTCATTGATACTGTTCTCATGATTTTAATTGTTTGATTGTTTGATTGTTTGATTGTTTGATTATTAAAGAATTATTGACTGCTTGACTGCGTAGCCACTCACGCATTCACGCATTCAGGCATTAATTAGTGTTCTATCTTATGAATCACGCCTTTGTGGTGGATTGTTGTCTCATAGAGGTTGTCAAGTGATTCACAGTTTGTAACACGGCGTATAGCTTCGGCGAAGAGCCAGTCACAGGAAAGCACCCGGATCTTCGATGACTCCCTCTTCAGCGGAATGGTGTCACTGACAACAAGTTCCTCAAGTTCGGAGTTCTCTATCTTCTCGATGGCGTTGCCGGAAAGGACTGGGTGAGTAATCATGGCGCGAACACTTTTGGCTCCCATAGACTTGATGATACCCGCAGCCTTGCAGATGGTCGAACCAGTGTCGATGAGGTCGTCGAGCAGGATGACATGCTTGCCCTCCACTTCACCAATGAGACGCATTTCGCCAATCTCGTTAGGCTTGTTGCGATGCTTATAGCATATCACAAAACTGTTGTTCAATGTCTTGGCATACATTCCGGCACGCTTGCTGCCACCCATGTCAGGCGAGGCGAACATCACATCATCGATGTCGAATTTCTCGCGGATGTAAGGCATGAAGAGCGACGAGCCGTAAAGATGATCCACCGGTATGTTGAAGAAGCCTTGAATCTGGTCGGCATGCAAATCCATAGTTATAATACGGTTGACACCGGCCGCTGTCAGCATATCGGCTATAAGTCGCGATGCGATTGGCACATGGGGTTTGTCCTTGCGGTCCTGGCGCGCGAAACCATAATAGGGAATCACAGCAACAATCTTGCTGGCAGAAGCACGTTTGGCGGCATCCACCATCATCAGGAGTTCAAAAAGGTTATCCGTAGGTGGTGTCGTGGACTGGATAATAAAAACAATCCCGCCACGGATAGTTTCCTCGAAAGAGGGTTGGAATTCCCCGTCAGCATACTGGAAAACTGTAGAATTGCCCAGAGGGATTCCGTAGATTTCTGCCACGCGCCGTGCCAAATCGTTAGTAGCACGACCCGAGAAAATAAACACTTTATCAGATGTTTGCATGCCTGTTAGTAGTTTTATGGATGGACTGCAAAAATACTACTATTTTTCCTAATACAAGAGAAAAATGAAAAAAAAATTGTCATATCAAAATAAATGTGTATCTTTGCACATGAAAAGAAAGGGTGAAACAGAGTGTTGCGTATTCAAAAACAACTTGTTTTTCAGGATTTAGCAATCACATTTCATCTTTAATTTTCGATAAGGAATTTGCCCTGGTGGTGGAATGGTAGACACGGTAGACTCAAAATCTGCTGCTCGCAAGGGCGTGAGGGTTCAAGTCCCTCCCGGGGTACAAGAGGATTTTGCAAGTGACTCAAAATAAGTCGAAATGCAAAATCCTTTTTCTTTTTTTATCCAAACTTGGTCATATTTTGGTCATATTTTCGAGAAAGCGATGAAAAAGGGGGAGTCATCGAAGCGGACACGTTTGGTGACACAATCCATGTATTGTTGGGGAACATGAAGCAACCCTTTCCACACAACCGATATCGATTTTCTCAGCTTGGTTTCTTCCAGGCGTAGGAAATTGTTTTTTCTGATTCAGAAATAAATTGTATCTTTCCTCTGAAAAAAACAAGAATTGCCATGAATTAACCGTGAATTTATTAATGGTAAATTTGTGATAATTCGTGTTATATAAAACGTTTTTCATGTGTCTGTGTGTAATTCGGGAATTTTATGTAAATTTGCAAATCGAAAACAAACTGATAATAATAACTAAAACTGATTAATAACAAAGATATAGTATAGAATAAAATAACTAATTTAACGAGCTGAAAGCTCTTATTCTCACCATCCGAAATCGCCAAATTTCAAACCTGTTGAGAATAAGCAGCCAAAAGTTCACGCTTGGCGTGGACTGTTTTGCGTGCTTATATACAGGTAATGGCTTTGGCGAGCCGCGGATGGGTATAAGCAACAAACGTAAAGCGGTTCCGCCTTTTTTGTTTGCCGGAGTTTTAGGAGCTGTGCGGCTACCGACAACAAGACACCAATGGCAACAAGCCCGACCAACAATACCAAGAAACCGCTGCTGTCGTCGGTCGACATCAACGAGGACTATATCCAGCAACTGTCACCCAATCTGCTGAATATCCTCCTGCGCGACCATTCTTCGAAGTACTATGCCGAGCAGAAGAGCGGCCACGAGGAGAATCCTGACTTTTTCCGCATCATCTGGGCCACTCACGACTATCGCGACAGAGGAGAGGCCTACCGCTTCGAGCGGCAAATCACTCCCGAACTCATCACGGGCGAGAACAACCACGTCATTATGCCCCGTGTGGTGAAAAACCGCACGACGCAAGCTGCCCGTGTTCGCCAGATGGCCGAGGTTTTCACACCTGCCTGGGTGTGCAATATGCAGAACAACCTCGTCGACGAGGCCTGGTTTGGTCGAAAAGACGTTTTCAACACGGAGCGACCCGACCACACTTGGGAGGCCAACAATGACAAAATCGTGTTCCCCGAAGGCAAAACATGGCGCGACTACATCCACGACCCGCGGCTGGAAATCACCTGCGGCGAAGCTCCCTACCTCACCAGCCGCTACGATGCCTCCACGGGGGTGCCTATCCCTGTGGCGCAACGTATAGGCTTGCTCGACCGCAAGCTACGCATTGTGTCCGAGAATACCGACACCACCGGCGAATGGCTCAAATGGGCCAAGTATGCACTCCAGAGCACCTACGGCTACGAATGGCAGGGCGACAACCTGCTGCTGGCCCGCGAGAACCTGCTCTTCAGCTTCTACGACCATTATGTCGACAAGTTCGGCAAGGAACCGCTGAACAAGTCTCTTGAACAGGCCGCCTACATCATCAGTTGGAACCTCTGGCAGATGGACGGCCTCAAAAACACCATCCCCGTCTCCAATATCGACGAGACGCTGCTGGAGAAATACCAGCAGGAGGAGCGTCGCCGTCAGGAAGAGGCCGCCCACGGACAATTCAACCTCTTCACCGGGATGGTTGGAGAGGTCAACTCCGTCGAAAACCAGATACCATTTTGCGTCATCCGCAACTGGAACAAAAGTGGCGACGACGCGATAGAGAAATTTGTGAAATCAATCAAGCAATAGCCATGGCAATAAACGAGGCACCATTCAAACTGAAGCTGGTATATGTGTTCCGCATTGGTGACGATGCGCACCGTGGATGCCTGAAGGTGGGCGACACCTACCTGAGCGAGGATGTTCCCGACCCCATGAAGCTCGTCCCCAACAGCAAACCGCTGAACAAAGCCGCCCGCGAACGCATCGACCAGTACACCGCAACGGCAGGCATTGCCTACGAACTGCTCTATACCGAGTTGAACTTCTGCCTGCGTGGCGGCTACATCTTCTCCTTCAACGACGGCGAGGTGCACTCCGTGCTGAAACGTTCCGGCATCAAAACCAAAACCTTCAAGACCGAAGGCGGCACCAAGTCGAAAGAATGGTTTGTCACCGACCTCGAGACGGTCAAACGTGCCATCACAGCGGCCAAAGAGGGCAGAAGCTCGCTTTATGCCAACGAGATAACGACCGAGCGCAGCCCCATCCAGTTCCGCGATGAGCAGCGCGACGCCATCGACAAAACCATACGCCGCTTCCGCACCAACAACCAGTATCTGTGGAATGCCAAGATGCGTTTCGGCAAGACGCTCTGCGCCCTCGAGGTGGTGAAGCGTATGGACTTCCGTCGCACCCTTATCCTCACCCACCGCCCTGTGGTCAACGACGGCTGGTTCGAGGATTTCCAGAAGATATTCTACGACAGCGACCACTTCCAGTATGGCTCGAAAAATGGCAAGGGCGAGACCTTCGAGAGTCTGGAGCGGCAGTTCCAGCGTCGCGGGCAGCATTACGTCTATTTTGCCTCGATGCAGGACCTGCGTGGAAGCGAGTTGGTGGGCGGCAACTTCGACAAGAACGACGCAATCTTCTCCACCGACTGGGACCTCCTGGTGGTCGACGAAGCCCACGAGGGCACACAGACCCGCCTGGGACAGGCCGTCATCGCCGCCCTCTTCCACGGCGACACCAAGAAGCTGGAACTCTCCGGCACCCCTTTCAACCTGCTCGACGACTACAACGATGCCGACATCTTCACCTGGGACTATGTGATGGAGCAGCGTGCCAAGCAGGAGTGGGATCAGACCCACGACGGCGACACCAACCCCTATGCCTCCCTCCCGCGGCTGAACATCTACACCTACGACCTCAGCCTGGAGCTGAAGCACTATCAAGACGGCGACCATGCTTTCAACTTCACCGAGTTCTTCCGTGTGGAAGGCAGTGGCAGCGACGAGCATTTCCGCCACGATGCCGACATCGACCGCTTCCTGGGCCTGCTCACCAGCGCCAAGGACTATCCCTTCAGCCGTCAGGAGTGGCGCGGCTATTTCCGCCATTCGCTGTGGACGTTGCCCAGCGTGGCGGCGGCACGGTGTTTGAGCATCAAACTGCGCAATCACCCCATACTCGGCAAGTTCCTGGTGGTCAACGTGGCGGGTGACGGCGACAGCGATGCCGACTACGAGAGCAACAATGCGCTGGAGCAGGTACGTGAGGCCATCGGCGACCACCCCGAGGAAACCATGACCATCACCCTCACGCGTGGCCGCCTCACCACGGGTGTCACCGTCAAAGCCTGGACGGCAGTCTTTATGCTCCACGGCTCCTACAGCACCAGCGCCAGCAGCTATATGCAGACCATCTTCCGCGCACAGACACCTGCCATCATCGGAGGCCGCCAGAAGCGCGAGTGCTATGTGTTCGACTTCGCGCCCGACCGCACGTTGAAGGTATTGGCCGAAACGGCAAAAATATCCTCCAAGGCGGGGCGTACCTCCGAAAGTGACCGCCAGCTGCTGGGCGAGTTCCTCAACTTCTGTCCCGTCATCTCGTTCGAGGGCTCGAAGATGCATGCCATCGACACGCCGCACATGATGCAGCAGCTGAAACGCGTCTATGTGGAGCGTGTGGTCAGCAACGGCTTCGAGGACAAATACCTTTACAACGACCGCCTGATGAAGCTCGACCAGCTGGAGCTGGAGAAGTTCTCGCACCTTCGGGGCATCATCGGGCAGACAAAGGCCATGAAGCGCAGCAACGAAGTGGATGTCAACAACCAGGGCTTCACCGACGAGGAGTATGAGCAACTGGAGCGTATAAAGAAAAAGAAACGGCAGCCTGGCCACGCGCTCACTCCCGAGGAGGCCGACCTGCTGGTGCAGGAGGAGATGAGGAAAAAGCAGCGCAACATTGCCATCAGCATCCTGCGGGGCATATCCATACGCATGCCGATGCTGCTCTACGGGGCCAATATCGAGGATGAAGATAAGGAGATAACCATCGACAACTTCACGTCGCTGGTGGACGACATCTCGTGGGACGAGTTTATGCCTCGCGGCGTGACCAAAGAGCTGTTCGACGAGTTCAAGCGCTACTACGACCCCGACATCTTCGCCGC
>JAFSKP010000035.1 GCA_017448905.1 Bacteroidales bacterium
AATGCTGCCATTGGGCAGCATTGACGGCTGTCGACGCATTTGGAAGGGTAGGGGGGATGGGATGATGCCTCGCCCGTTCCACAGATAAAATATCAACCTTCGAAATGAAGCTTTAGGGCTTGGAGTTTTTCCTGCTCTGCTTTGCGGCGTTGCTCGACAAGGTTGTCGTGTACTTCCTTGATAACCTTCTTTGTGGAGCGGGGAAAATCGGCTTTCATCATCCAGTCGTAATAGGCAGGCTCTTGTAGGAACACCTGAACGAGTGTCTTGCCCTTGTGCTTGCCGAAGTTGAAGACTTCACGGTTCTGTTTGTCGAAGCCTATATGTCCCACTAGGTCGGCCCATTGCGAGTTGCCAGAGAAGAGGCTCAACGAGGTGATATCGTTGACCACAGGGTAGCTGCTGCTGCCGTCGCGGTCAATGAACGGGGTGTCCTTGTAACGGTCCAGTTGTGCCATCAGCACCTCGTATGTGGCCTTGGTGTCGGCATCGGCACTATGGGCACCGTCGAGGTTCTTGCCGCAGTAGAACTTGTAGGCTGCCACCAGAGTGCGCTGCTCCATGCGGTGGAAGATGTTCTGCACGTCGACCAGCCGGCGCCCTTTGAGCGAGAAGTCGAAGCCGAAGCGGAGAAACTCCTCTACGAGCAGTGGAACATCGAACTTGTTGGAGTTGTATCCCGCCAGGTCGGCGTCGCCGATAAAGGCGGCGATTTCGGGGGCAAGCTCGGGGAATGAGCGTTCGCCTGCTACCATGTCGTCGGTTATGTGGTGTATCTCAGTCGTCTCTTTGGGGATGTGGACTGTCTCGCCCCGCTCGTTGACGGGACGTATAAGGTAGGTGCGGTCCTCTTCGCTGCCGTCTGGCAACACTTTGAGAAGGCAGATCTGGACAATATGGTCGGTCCCGACTTGGACTCCTGTGGTCTCAAGGTCGAAGAAAACAATGGGTTTGGTAAGATTTAGTTGCAATGAGAAAAGGTTATTGGTTATTGGTTACAGCTTGTTGCACTTAATCATTAAATACTCACATCCTCAAATTTCCATAGCCACCTGGTGGAGGGTGACAAGCTTCTTGAGCAGTGGTTCGGCGAGGCCCAACGGCAGCATGTTGGCACCGTCCGACTTGGCATTGCGTGGGTCGGGATGGGTCTCGAGGAATATGCCGTCGCAACAGTTGGCCACAGCGGCGCGTCCGATGGTCTCTATCATTTCGGGGTTGCCGCCGCTGATGCCCTCAGGCTGGTTGGGACGCTGCAGCGAATGGGTGATGTCGACAACGACAGGCACATTGTTGCGTTTCATGATTGGGACGCTGCGGAAGTCTACGACAAGATCTTGGTATCCGAACGTGGTACCACGCTCTGTGAGCATGATGTCCTTGCCACCGTAGTAATGTATCTTGTCGACGGCATGGACCATTGCTTCGGGCGAGAGGAACTGACCTTTCTTCACGTTCACCACGCGCCCTGTCTCGGCGGCGGCGGCCAGGAGCGATGTCTGGCGGCACAGGAACGCCGGTATCTGCAGGACGTCGACAAACTCTGCCGCCGTGGCGGCCTCTGTCTCGTTGTGGATGTCGGTGACGACAGGTATGTGGTACTGGTCTCTTACCTGTTTCAGGATTTCAAGACCTTCCCAGTCGCCAATGCCGGTGAAAGAGTCCACGCGTGAACGGTTGGCCTTGCGGTATGAGGCCTTGAAAGCGAACGGCAGCTTCAGCCGCTCGGCAATCTCAAGCAGCCGCTCGGCAATCTCGAAAGGAGACCTCTCGTCCTCGATGACGCAAGGACCTGCTATCAGGAAAAACGAGCCGCCTTCGGTATGGCGCAGTGCTGGAAGATTGGGGTAGATAATGGAAGTGGGCATCTGAGGTATGATGTGGTTTTTGTTCTTGTTTAGCTCTCGGAATTGAAGAAAGCATCGATGCTCTCCTCCTCGGCGACAGGTTCTTCCTCATCGCCACGCCGCGGGGCTCGCTGCAGAGAGATAATCAGTGCTCCGATCATGCGTGTCTGCTCCATGAGGAGCTCGCGTGAACGCTCACTCTGGCTCTCGTTGAGCATGCCGAGGCTTCGTGCTATCGAGGTGTAGACCACGCACTCGCGAATGGCGGTCTTGGCGTTTTTGAGGTAGTGGTCGAACTGGGTCTTGCTGCGCGACGACCCTTCGGCGATGTTGACGGCTATGCTCAACGCCGACTTGACGAATGTCTTGTTGAATCGGCTCTCATTCTCATTGTGCGCTTCTCGCAGGTTCTGGATTACCCATCTGCCGTAATCCAGCGACTTGCCATAGATTCGAAGGTCTTCAAACCTGAAAAAACTTGGTACTTTTTCTTCCATAATAATAGGGTTGTTTTGTGTTGGCCGGGAGCCTTGTGTTTAGTGGTGTTTGTAGCGGGAGGGAAAGCACGCGGGGAGTAGAGGGCTATATTTGAGCGAAGTGCTTCATGAATTGTGTGCGGAAAAAGAGTGAGGCTTGCTCATTGGTCTTGACAGAGAGCTTGCCGGCGAACTGCTGGATGTTGTCGAATCCTTTCTCTGCCATCCACGACCGAAGTCCGTCGTTAAGGGTGCGCATGTAGTCGACGCCATTCTTGTAGAGGCATGACACTACCTGGACTGTGCCAGCACCCGCCAACAGCAGTTTGACGACATCCTCTGGTTTGTGCACGCCGGTGGAGGCCGAGATGTCACAACGCAGCTTCTTGTTCAGGATCGCAACCCAACGCAGTGTCTCGTAGAGCTCCTCGGGGGTCGACAGCGAGGGAGCATGTTTGATTTGCATAGTGTCGGTGTCGATGTCGACATTGAGCGACTTGTTGAACATCGTGATGCCGTTGATGCCCATCCACGAGAGACGCTGCATGAAGTTGGCCATGTCGGTGAAGTTGTGCCCTACCTTGATGCTTATGGGGATTGTCACCGACTTGCGAAGGGTGTTGATGATGTCGGAGAAGAGACGGTCGACATCCTCGCATGACAAGGTGGTCTCGTAAGGCAAGATGGCCATGTTAAGCTCCAGGGCGTCGCATCCGGCTTCTTGGAAGCGCTGGGTATATGTCATCCAGTTCTCGAACGAATAGCAGTTGATGCTGCCCACCACTGGGATGTGTAGGCGTTTCTTTGCCTCTCTGATGAAGTCAAAATGCCGCCCCAGGGAGTCGTCAGATACATGAGCTGCAATGTACTCGTAACTCATGCCGTAGCTGTCGGTAGGAGCCATCATGCTGAGGTTGCGTTTGATGTCGTAGATAATCTGCTCTTCGAAAACGGATTTAACTACGACGGCACCGGCACCGGCATCCTGTAGTCTTACAAGGTTGTCTATATCGTTGGTGATTCCGCAACTGCCTGCAATTATGGGACTTTCAACGTCAAGTCCCAAATATTTTGTCTTTGTGTCCATTATTGATTAAAGTCATTGTTTGTAAAGTGCAAAATTATATTTTTTTTTGCAAAAGAAACAGTTTTTTTTGTGAATATTTTTTTTGACATTTTACTTTGTTAAAAAACAATTGGTTAGTGTCTGTTTTTTTTTGTATTTGAACTGACATTGTTCGTAAAAATAAATTTTATTTCTTCGCAATGAAAAAAAATAACTACTTTTGCAAACTCAATTTTTGAAAAAACATATTTGAAAAAAATATCGACATGGAAAAAAACATTGAAGAAAAACGTCCTGACGGTGTCAGTTTTATTACTAAAAGTGAGCAGTTTATAGAGAATAACCAAAAGGCTATCATTGCTGTCGCCGTAGCTATCGTCGTAGTGGTGCTTGCTTTTTTTGGAGTGAAGAAATTCGTTGTTGAGCCACGCAACCAAAAAGCCAATGAGGCAATCTTTGTAGCTGAGCAGTTCATGGCTCAGGGTGACTTCAAGTCCGCTCTTTATGGTGACAGCACCAGTACCGACAGATATGGTGTCGGATTCCTTCAGGTCATCGACAAGTATGGCTCGACCAAGGCCGGCAAGCATGCCAAATACGAGGCCGCCATCTGCTTCCTCCGTCTCGGCCAGTACCAGGATGCTCTCAAATATGCAGGCAAATACAACGGCAAAGACCAGCTCACTCCTGTCATCAACGAGATGATTAAGGGCGACGCCGAGGTTGAGCAAGGCAACAACGAGGCCGCTGTCAAGCACTACAAGAAGGCCGCCAAGATGGACGACAATCCTATCACCGCTCCTTTTGCACTCTTCAAGGCTGGTGTGGTTCACCTTATGCTCGAGCAAAACGATAAAGCCGCCGAATGCTTCCAGAACGTGAAGACGAACTACCCTGAATCGTCCCTTTCGACCGAGATGGACGGCTTCATCACCTACTCGCAGTCCCTCTAATTGTTATTTTTCCCGTATTCTGCGGAATAATGATAATGCAAGCCTCGCAAACAACGAGGCTTGCTTCTTTTAATCCAATAACCCCAGGCCACAAAAAGCTCCCAAAATGAAACGGACAACGATTCTGCTTTTCTTTTCACTGTTCACTTTTCACTTTTCACTTTTAATAGCACAGTCCTTCCCATTTCGGGACACTTCGCTCCCTGTCGAGGCCCGTGTCGATGACCTCATCTCACGCCTCACCCTCGACGAAAAACTGGCATTCCTCGAACACCAGAACCCCGCCGTAGAGCGGCTCGGCATCAAGCCCTACAGCTGGTGGAACGAGGCCCTGCATGGCGTTGGCCGCAACGGTTCGGCTACGGTCTACCCCATGCCTATTGCACTGGCCGCCACATTCAACCCCCTCTTTGTCGAGGATGTGTATTCTTTCATCGCTGATGAAGCCGTGCGAAAACACCGCCAGTCGCGAGCCGAAGGCAGCTTTGGCGACTACACTGGCCTCACTTTCTTCACACCGAACATCAACATCTTCCGTGACCCTCGCTGGGGCCGAGGCATGGAGACCTTCGGCGAAGACCCGTTCCTCACAGCACATATGGGCCTGGCTGCCGTCAACGGACTGCAAGGTGATGGCCGTCTTCCATACGGTTCCGATGCCATCATGGCCGCAGCGTGCCTCAAGCACCTCGCGGTCCACAGCGGACCGGAAGGGATGCGTCACCAGTTCGACAGCCGTGTCTCGAACCACGACCTCTGGACTACCTATCTGCCCGCTTTCGAGTATGTTATTAACAATAGTAAGGTTCAGCAGGTGATGTGCGGCTACAACCGCCTTAACGGTGAACCTTGCTGCACCAACCGCCGACTCCTTGTCGACATCCTCCGCAACCGATGGCATTACGACGGCATCATTGTCACTGACTGCTGGGCTCTCAACGACTGCTGGGAACGCGACACCGTCATCCCTCGCCACCGCACCCACCCCACTGCTGCCAAGGCTGCAGCCGCAGCCTTCGGCTCCGAAGTGGACCTTGAATGTGGCTCCGGACTTTCGGCGCTCCGGACGGCTGTCGACAGCGGCTATATCACCGAAACGCAGATTGATAATCACCTCCGCCGTGTGCTGCGTACCCGGCTCCTCTTGCAGCCCGACAGGTTCGACACCATCATGGAGGGCAACTCCTCCCAGATGGCTTTATCTGCCGCCAGTGAGAGCCTAGTCCTGCTCAAAAACAATGGTTCACTGCCGTTGCGGAAACTCAGCCGCGTTGCCGTCGTCGGCCCTAACGCTGCCGATTCGGCAATGGCTCTCGGCAACTACAACGGCATTCCCGACCACCAGACCACCATCATTCAAGGAATGAGGAACATCCTGAAAGTCCTTGGAACACCCGCCAACGAGTTCGTCACAGGCGATCCCTTCAAAAGCATCTATTTCGACACCGCTTGCCACCTTGCCGACAACGGTTACACTCTGCCAAGCAACTTCTGGAAAGAGATTTCGAAATGCGATGCCATAGTTTTCTGCGGTGGCCTTTCTCCGTCATTGGAGGGCGAGGAGCTGCAGGTTGAGTTGCCTGGATTCCACAAGGGTGACCGCACAGCCATCGAGCTGCCACGGTCACAGCGTGACATGATAAAAGCCCTGCGCCAGAAGACACACAAACCCATCATCCTCGTGCTATGCACTGGCAGTGCCATTGCTCTCGAAGAGGTTGTCGACGACGTCGACGCCATCATGGTGGCATGGTACGGAGGTCAGGAAATGGGTGACGCTGTAGCACAAGCCCTGACGGGCCTGAGCAACGATTTCGGACGCCTGCCGGTGACTTTCTACCGCAACACTTCGCAGTTGCCCGACTTTGAAGACTATGACATGCGGGGACGCACTTATCGGTATTTGGACAGCGAACCTCTTTTCGCCTTTGGCGACGGTCTCTCCTACAGCCACTTCAGCTACAGTGACCTCTCCTTCGACCGCGACAGCATGACCCTCAGCGCTACCCTCTCGCTCGACGGCATCATGCCCGGATGCCAATACCCGGAAGGTAGGGAGGTGGTGCAGGTCTACCTGTCCTCTCCGTCTGACCCCTCTGCTCCCCGTCGCCAACTGGTAGCTGTCGAGAGTTATGTCCTGGGCATGGGATCGGAGCCAAATCCCTACAGCTTCTCAATAAAAATCGACCCCTTTTGGTTCAGACATTACGACGAAGCCTCCGACAGTATGGTTATGCCCCAAGCCGGTACGCCATTCACCCTGGAAATCAAAAACGGTCCGAAAGTGTCTTTCTCATGGTAGATATATCTCACCTCGCCTACTTCGCCTACAATGCCTACAATGCCTACAATGCCTAAAAAAAAGGGGCCAGCCATCAGCCAGCCCCCTTTAGCAGTTCTTGATCAAAAATGGAATCCGATGCGGAGCGAGAGCAGACCGATATTGCGTGACTGGGTTGTGTTGTCGTTTTGTTTGTCTGAAGCGAGATATGCACTCTCGTTATCGCTTTTGTTAATGATTTTATGCTTGCCGTAACCGCTGTAGTGGAGGCTTGCGCTGACATGCTGGCCGAGATAGGTGCCTGCGCCAATTTGCCAGGCGAGATTCGTTGAGGATTTATAACGGAATGTGAAATTCATCGGGTCTTTTGTCTGATTCCCTTTGTCATCTTTGAAATACATAGTGCCACTTTCTTTTGAGATGAAGAGGAAGTCGGGTCCAAAGCCAAACTCACCGAATGGGGTGAAAATGTCGTTCAGCTGGTAGCGGTAATTGACACCAACGTAAATGGGCAGGTTGAAATAGGCTGGAGCCGTGCCGTCAGCATCGATGAATTTGTCACGGTACTCGTTCTTCGTGCGGTTCCACATGAAGTCGATGTGAATGTAGGGCGACACCACTCCGAATCCGACATCGAAAAGGTAGCTGATGCGGTAACCAAGGCCCAAGCCCATGCTCGCACCCTTGCCTACATTGTAGCTTGTGAGAGGTATTTGGCTGTTGTCGGCAGCGAGGACTTTGCCGTCGATGCCGTCGTTGAACTGGGCCATCGGGGCGTTGAAATTGAGGAACACCGACTGTTCCAGATGTGTCAGCTGTGCATTGGCGGCAAAACCGGCAAAAACAAAAGCAACAGCGAGGCACAAACTCTTGATTGTACTTGTTTTACGCATATTCTGTATTTTTGTGTTTGAAAGCAAAAATAATCCAATTTTTTGAATTTATAACATTTCTTGTCTATTTTTTTTGACAATAGCACAATCTTGCGTATTTTTGCACTTTCGACAATGTGTAATTTAATACTACAGTAGATTGAAAACAAGAATACTATCTTTTTTGTCAGCATTGTTCCTTCTCCCCATTTCCTCTCATGTCCAAGCCCAGGTGCGATGGGATGAGGTGTTCAGCAAATTCAAGCTTGAAGTACGTGCCGATGGCGAAATCACCACTACCGACACCACCCCCAACTTGGGTTTCCACGGCAAATACTTCAATTTCATGCTCGGCGGTGACCTCAGTGGTGGTTTCAGCTACTATTTCAAGCAGCGTATCGTGGCAAATCCAGGCACCGTGACATTCTTCGACAACACGGATTTCATCTACCTCGACTATAAACCGACTAAAAACTGGCGTGCACGTTTCGGCAAGGACGCCATGGCCCTCGGTGGTTTCGAATACGATGCATCTCCTATCGATGTCTATTTCCCGACCAACCTCTGGCGTAACATCTACTGTTTCCAGCTTGCCGCCAGCGGAGCCTACATCACCGACGACGGCAATCACACCTTCATAGCACAGGTATCCAACTCCCCCTACATAAACTACAATGGTCTCGACTACGACGCGGGTCTGGTGGCATACAACCTCTATTGGGCCGGCAATATCGGACACCTCCACACCCTCTGGAGTACTTCCATGGTGGAATACAAATGGAACAGCTACCTCAATATGACTATGTTGGGTACCAAGCTCATCTATGACAAATGGGACCTCTATTTCGACTTCATCCACCATGCACTCTCTTCTGACGACTGGGGCAAGAACTTCGGTATCGTCAGTTGCGCCAATTACTATTTCACACCGCAGTTCAACATTTTCATCAAGGGAATGTATGAACAGAACAAGTCGGATGTCACTCTCGGCTCGTCGGTGTCGATGGACCATCAACTCGCTGCCGGTCACACCACAGCCCGTTACGGTCTGGGCTTCGAATGGTTCCCCACCAAAGAGAAAAATGTGCGTCTTCACATCTACGGATGTCGCATGACAGACAGCTACGACCTGTCATTCCCCGACCCCGAAGCCCCAACGTCGGGAGCGAAGGTGACAAAACATGTGACCGACGCGTCATGGAACTTCAACATCGGAGCCACCTGGACCATGGACTTCCATAATCTTTTCAAATGATATGATACCTGAATGTGCCCCGGCACCGTCAAAAACAACTATTATGAGTGATAACACGCCACAAAAACAGCACCACAGTCTACTCTCGGTACTAAACCCATTCGAGGTGTTCCGCCACCATGAGACTGACCCCAACAAACATGATGGCACACCACGCCGCATCAAATTCACCACCAGCCGTAGCCTCGAGGCTCTCATCTTCCTCGTCTGCTTCTTCGCTTTCTTCGGCTTTCTGGCCTACAAGATGACGCTGCCCAACATGCTCAACACCTTCATGCAGACGGCTTACCACCTGCTGCTGGAGACAGTCTTCTACATTATGGCCATCTGCGTACTCATGGGCGCCATCTCGAAACTGCTCACCGAGTTCGGCGTGGTACGCCTGATGGAGAACATCCTGCGCCCGATGATGAAGCCTCTCTACAACTTGCCCGGTGTCGCAGCCCTCGGAGCCGTGATGACCTTCCTCAGCGACAACCCCGCCATCATTTCGCTAGCCAAGGACAACAACTTCGCCCGCTATTTCAAAAAATACCAGCTTGTCAGCCTCACCAACTTCGGCACCGCCTTCGGCATGGGTCTTGTGGTGATAGCCTTCATGACCGGTCTTGGCTTCGGCAAAGGGGCCTTGGTTGGCCTTGCCGGCGCAGTCATAGGCAGCATCATCTCCACACGCCTCATGCAGCGCTTCACACTGAAGAGCTATCCCGAGATGGACAGCCCCGTGACCGAGGAGGAGGGTACCGAACAGAACATCTCGTTCAAGAGCGAGGGCAATGCTTTCCAGCGTTTCCTTAACGCTATGCTCGACGGCGGCAAGAGCGGTGTTGGCATCGGCGTGGCCATCATCCCCGGCGTGCTTTGCATCTCTACCATCGTCATGATGCTCACCTTCGGTCCTGCCGGTGCCAATGGCGAGTACACGGGCGTTGCCTACGAGGGCGTGCCTGTCATCACTTGGCTTGCCGACAAAATCAACATCGTGTTCTACTGGCTCTTCGGCTTCGAGAGCGGAGCCCTGGTGTCGTTCCCGATTACAGCGCTTGGCGCCGTGGGAGCAGCCATCGGTCTGGTACCCAAGTTCATTACCGACGGCATCATCACCAACAACGCCATAGCGGTCTTCACCGCCATGGGCATGTGCTGGAGCGGCTACCTGAGTACCCATACCGCCATGCTCGACAGCCTCGGCTATCGCAAGCTGATAGGCAAGGCCATCGGCGCCCACACCGTCGGAGGCCTCTGCGCCGGCATCGCCGCCCACTGGCTCTATGTGCTGCTTGCGATGATTTTCTAGATAACTGGAAGCTCTAGACCGTCTAGAAACTCTAGACAGTCTGGAAAATCCTGGAAAAAAACTTATCTTTCAACTCTCATCTTTCAGCTTGACAATGAGTCCAATAGTCAGCATCATCATGGGCAGCACCAGCGACCTGCCGGTCATGGAGAAAGCATGCCAGTTTTTTGAGGAGATGGAGATACCTTTCGAGGTTAATGCCCTCTCCGCACACCGCACACCCGACGCGGTGAGCGACTTCGCTCGCGGTGCCGCCGCTCGCGGCATCAAGGTCATCATCGCCGGCGCCGGCATGGCTGCCGCCCTGCCTGGCGTCATCGCCGCAGAGACACCACTGCCCGTCATCGGCGTACCCATCAAAGGCTCCTGCCTCGAGGGTCTCGACGCCACCTTCGCCATCATGCAGATGCCTCCGGGAATCCCTGTGGCAACCGTCGCCATCAACGGTGCTCAGAATGCCGCCATCCTGGCCATGCAGATGCTCGCCCTCGGCGACGATGCCTTGATGCAGAAGCTCGTGACTTACAAGGCCGGCCTGAAAAAGAAGATCGTCAAGGCCAACGAGGAACTCTCAAAACTGGAATACAAGTTCAAGTGCTGATAGCCGGTTATGCGTCTTCCTCCGCTTGTTCTGTCACTTTGCCTGTGCATGTCACTCTCACTGGCGGCACAGCATAACAAGTCGTCGCTGCTACAGCCTTCATGTGAGAGCCTCAATTTGCGGGAGAAACCCTGTCGCGTGGTTGTCGTGCAACGCTATGTGTCGGGGAACGACAATAACTATCAGGAGACCTATCTTTTCGACTCTTTGGGGTTGCTCGTCGAATACCGCAAACGTGGCTTCGGCGGTGAAAGGGTGACCTCGTACCCTCTGTCGGTTGAATCTCTCTCGCAGAACCGCCAATACCTGTTCGACTATGATGGCGATGTGTTGGAGATGCGACAGTTCGACCTGCGAGGGAGGCTTATAGCCTCAACCCATTGTATCTATGCCGTCGGAGGCAACCTCGCCCAGAGCATCGAGTATGCATACGATGCCGACAGTGGCATCGTGACCAGGCGTACTGTCTCGGACTATGACAAGCATGAACGCCTCGCAAAAGTAAGCCAATACTCTGCCGACGAGCTGCTGCTCTGGGAAGAAAAACGGAAATATGACCGCCGTGGCAATATGGTACGCCGTGTGCAGACGTTCTATAATGACGGCAAAAAAGAGGTGACGGTCGAAAAGCGTCTTTACACTTTCGACCGTCACGGCAACTGGACATCCTGCCTCTATTTGCTCAATGGCAAGACACTCTATTCTGTCGAGCGTGAGATATCTTATTAGAGGCTGGCTGTGTGTTATGAGATTTTGCTGAATCCCAGATAGGGATGCAGACATTCTGGCATCGTGATGCCGTCGGGAGTCTGGTTGTTCTCCAGGAGTGCAGCAACGATGCGGGGCAGGGCCAGGGCACTCCCGTTGAGGGTGTGTGCCAGACGCATCTTGCCGTCGGAGTCTTTGAAGCGCAGCTTCATGCGGTTGGCCTGGAATGCCTCGAAGTTGGAGACTGAGCTGACCTCAAGCCAACGCTGTTGGGCGGCACTCCACACCTCAAAGTCGAAAGTCATGGCGGAAGTGAAGCTGATGTCGCCGCCGCAGAGCTTGAGGATGCGGTAGGGAAGACCCAGCTTGTCGAGCAGGCCGCCGACATGGAGCTTCATCTCTTCGAGACGCTCGTAGCTGCGGTCTGGGTGTTCGATGACCACAATCTCCACTTTGCTGAACTCGTGCAGACGGTTCAGCCCACGCACGTCCTTGCCGTAGCTGCCAGCCTCGCGGCGGAAGCACTCGCTGTATCCCACATGCTTTATGGGGAACTGGTCCGGGGTGACAATAACGTCACGATAGATGTTGGTGATGGGTACCTCTGCCGTAGGTATCATGTAGAAACCGTCCAGAGGTATGGCGTACATCTGCCCCTCTTTGTCCGGGAGCTGACCGGTGCCAAGCCCTGAAGCCTCGTTGACCATCAGTGGCGGTTGTATCTCGACGTAGCCGGCATCGACGGCACTGTTGAGGAAGAAGTTGATGAGAGCGCGTTGCAGACGTGCCCCCTTTCCTTTGTATACAGGGAACCCGGCTCCCGTAATCTTGTTGCCGAGTTCGAAGTCGACGAGATTGTATTTGGCGCAGAGCTCCCAATGGGGCAGTGCGTCGCTGTCCAGATTGGGCATCGTTCCGAATCGTCCCACCTCGAGGTTGTCATCGGAGGTGCGCCCCTGCGGCACGCTGAGGTGTGGAGCATTGGGGAGCGAGATGAGTTTGGCGTTCAGCTCTTCGCTGGTGCTGCCCATCTCTTCGGCGAGTTGCTTCTCTTCTGCTTTCAGCTCGGCGGTACGGGCTTTCATGCTCTCGGCCTCGTCGCGGCGGCCTTGTTTGAAGAGGCTGCCAATCTCTTTGGCAAGGCTGTTCTGCTCGGCTTTGACGCTATCGCTGCGTTGCTGTAGTGCGCGTCGTTTTTCGTCGAGGGCTATAATCTCGTCGATGCGGTTCTCCACATCTGCCACATGTTTTATCTTGAGACGCTCTATGCACTCGTCACGGTTTTCCTTGATGTATTGAAGTTGAAGCATTGGTATGAAAAAAAGTGGTTCGAAAAAATTGAAGAAAGGATGCCTCGCTTCGGCTGGGCATCCTTTCTTATTATCTGCGGACGTGCTGTCCGAGCCATTGGCTGTTAGCCTTCGACGATGGCGCCGGTGGGGCAAGCGTCTGCGCAGGTGCCGCAGCTAACGCAAGCGTTCTCGTCAATCTTGTAGATGTCGCCCTCGGAGATAGCTCCAACGGGGCATTCGCTAGCGCAAGTGCCACAGGCAACGCAAGTGTCGGTGATTTTGTAAGCCATTTGTTTTTAGTTTTTTAAGGTTGATAATGCTTTATGGATAATGGATTAATTGTTTTGCAAAAATACATAAAAAAAATAATATGACAATTATTTTTTTCTTTTTGCTTCGAATGCGCTTCTTGAATGACGCCAGTGGCTCACTCCTTGCTGACGCTCTTCATCCCCACCAGGCGGTCGTAGCGTGCTCCAGGGGGATGGAAGTATACCATGACGGTGTATTCGTTGGTCATCTCGTAATGGTCGCCTTCGATACGTGAGGTCTGTCCGGCACTCTCGCCGCCGGGAAGGAAGAGTAGCTGGTAGGAATAGTAGCCTTGTTTGAGGAGCATGCGTTTTGTGTAGGCGTGGTAGCGGCCGTTCCATTCCATGCGGCTGTCGTCGCCAAGGCTCCAGTCGGTGACCTGCCCTACGATGTGGACTGAGCCGTCGAGCCAGGGCTTCTCGACGGGAAGGCTGAAGTTCACCCACACGTAGTCTGCTTCGATATGTGGGTTCTGCCTGTCCCGGATGTTGGTCTTCATGCCCCCGTTCAGGCTGTTGTATTGTGTGTATGCTTTCCTCGCTTTGACTTCGTCGGGTTGCAGGAATGCGAAGATGAGGCCTCCCATCATCTCGATGCGCTGCACGTGGTACATGGTGGCACGCAGGTTGCTGATGTCGAAATAGCGGAAGTGGTTCCCCCCGGGGAAGACGTTCT
Organism: Bacteroidales bacterium; assembly: GCA_017448905.1. Lineage (GTDB taxonomy): Bacteria > Bacteroidota > Bacteroidia > Bacteroidales > P3 > Colimorpha. The sequence continues at coordinate 13,636 of JAFSKP010000035.1, forward strand.
CCGGCTGCCATTGGTACAGGATTGAGCTGCCGCTATAGCTGCTCATGGCCATTATGCGCGTCAGGTCGTTTCTACGGTTTTGGCACAAGGTCACTGTATAGTGGTCGGCTTGCATGGTCAGGAACTTCCCTTTGCGTGGGGTCACCGATAGGCTTACCTCCTGGTCGCTGGCAAGGTGGCCTGTGGCCCCGCGAGGGCGGTCGATGGCAATGTCGATGTCGGCGCCATCCTCGACGACATAAAAGCGGCGGCTGAGGATTACGCTGTCGGGGGCCTCTTCGGGGAACACCTCCAACTCGTAGTTGCCCGAGGCGATGAAGAAGCCGTAAGCATTGGGCAGCTGCTGGTAGTAGTTGGTATAGTCGATGAGCGTGGTGAACGATGACTGGATGCCGTCGATGGCACCCTCGGCGGGACCGCTGAAGAACTCCGAAGGGTCAAGCCCGTCGGGCTGCCCGTCGCGGGTCAGGTGCACGATGCGGTAACGAAGGTTCTGGGCTGTCGGCGAGAGGATGTCGAAGCGAAGCAGCAGCTGCTCGGACGGCATGCCTACCTCTCCGACATGTATGACGGGCATGGCGAGTTCGTTGCCGACGGGGGCGAGGTAGACGCTTTTGACGGCTCCGGCCCACTCGTCGTCCTGTGCTGCTATGGTGGCTCCTTTCAGGCAGAGCAGGAAGAGTAGTATGGCGACGCGGCTTTTCATGGTCGTTGCATTATCTGAACCGGCGGCCAAAGGCAATCACGGCTTTGAAGGGACGGACGTAGAGGCGGTGGGAGTCGGCATTGAGCATGTCGGTGATACCGTACCTGACATCAACTTGTACGAACCATGCCGACGGAAGCTCGTAGGCCGTAAAGAAGAGCAGACCTGCACCCAGGTCGCCCATGGCGAAGGTGGGCTGCTCGGTATAAGGGTCGGAGGCTGTGGTCCGCGAATAGGGATTGGTGAGGTTGTCGCTGCCGTAGAGGGTGCTGGCGAGGACGAAATGCGAGTAGGGCCCTGCTGCAACATTCAGACTCCCCTTGTGCAGAGGGTGTGTGTATTCCAATGCCATGGCCATCTCGATGGCAAAGGTGAAGAGATGTCCGTCGTCGTCGCCTTTGTAGAGGTTGACATGTTCCATGCCGGCCGAGGGGATGAAGCGGATTGCCCAAGGCTCGGAGATATGGTAGTCGAGAAACAGCCCTAACTCGGCCCCAAGACCGGGTCTTGACCTGTCGGGCGAGCCTGTCGTCGACTCGAGGTTGAGGCTGTAGTTGAGGATGTTGGGACCTGTCACGAATCCCCAGGTTGTATGTTGGCGGAAGTCGTCGAGGCTGTCGCTTGCCTCTTGTGCTGCTGCACAGAGGCACGACGACAACAGGAACAGTATGATGATTTTTTTTCGCATATCTTTGTTAGTAACGTTAAGATAACAAGTTATGATGATATTTATGGTTATTTCGCTGATAATGAGCGAGAGAAATACTTTAAACTATAAACTTTGATCTTTAAGCTTTTCTTACAGTGTGAATTTGAAGTCTATCTTGATAAAGCTTTTCTCTTTCCATGTCATGCCGTCATTGTACGAGATGCGGCGGAAATAGTCGATGCGTATGAATTTGAAGATGTTTTCGATACCTATGTTGAATTCCATATAGGGGTCTTTGCCCAGTGGTGTCACGCCGTCAGGCATACGGAAGAGCCCCACGTTATGTGTGGCAGGGTCCTCGTCCAGGATGGTGTTGTTGCGTGCCGAGAGTCCGCCGTATATCATGTTGAAACCGACGATCTCGCGCAGCCTTAATTGATTGATGAGCGGTATATGGTTGAGTATCCAGCCCTTAAGGTGATATGACGCGAAGAATGCGACGTATTGGTCTACCACGAATTCCATGGGACGCATGGTGTTGAAAGTGTTTTCAGTGACATAGAGACCGTCGTTGGCGCTGGGGAAGGTGAGGCGTGTGTAAGGGGCGCGACCCCACACCATGCCCGACTGTAGGCGGGTGTCGATGTGACCGAATGAACCGAGCCAGAAGCGCTTGTCGGACAGGAAGTCGGTACGCTGGAATCGCAGTCCTACGTCGAGAATCGCAACGCGGTGTGAGATGCTGATTGCCGGGGCATCGCGGAGTAGAGAGAATCCTCCGGAGTTGCCGGGCCTTCGGTTCTCAGGACTCAGGTCGGGACGGAAAGAGAGGCTTCCCATCCACTCGGCTTCGCGGAAGTCGCGGAGGTCCTTGAGACTTCCGTCGTTCTGGTATTGCTGGTAGTTGAGTGTGCCGGCGAGTTCGTATTTGCGTGCTGCAAGCCAGGTGTCGAAACTTATGTTGTTGCGCCACTGGCGGCTGTAGCGTGCTGCGGACTGCAGCACGTACTGGACGCTGTGGGGTCGGTCGTTCGAACTCCAGATGTTGTCGCGCGTGAACCTGCCGAGTCCCTGTCCGGGTGCCTCCAGCTCGTACGAGGCCATGAGACTCATCTGGTTGAGTCGCCCGTCGTAGGAGTGCTTGCTCTTGTCGTTGAACGAGTGCTTGTAGGTGGCGTTGAATTTGGGACGCTTGTCGCGGAAACCGTAGGCCGCATAGCCTTCGAGGAAGTTGCGTTGGTTGAGTGCCGCCGTCGTCATGCCGCCAAGGCGGACACGCCACCCCTCCTCGTGGTTGTAGCTCACCATGTTGAATATCGGCCCTATGTCGAACTTGCTTTCGCCACGCACCGACGAGGTGGGGATATAGCCGGCGAGGTACAGGTTGGCGGCTTTCTTGATGAATTGGAACTCGGGGAAGCGAGCCAGCTCGTAGCGCAGGCTGTCGGTGAGGGTCTCCTTGGGGGTGAGCGTTATTGGGCGTTCGCGGTTCCATTGGCTCCGCACCCATTTGGTATTCGGTAGCGTCACGGTATGGACGAAACGAGCGAAGAGGCTGTCGGGCAGCATCTCGGCCTGGGGCGAGATGTCGTGGCCGAAATAGATGCGTACCTGGTGGACATACATCTCCTGCAGCTTGCGGTGTATATACATGCGGCCGTAGGCATCGCAGCGGTCGGGAAGATAGCGTGGCACGGCGGCGTTCTGCTGGGCGTAGTCTGACGAGTGGGGCTTCATGAATACCGAATCCCGTTCGGTAGCACGTCGGTAGCTCTGCACGATGGTGAGGTCGCGCACGAAATTGAGGTTCACGTTCTTCGACACCGTCATGTTGTAGTTGACGACGGCGTAGCTGCCGTCGAGGGCTACGTACATCTGTCCCGTGAAGCCGTAGCTGTGCACGTTGGAGGGCACGAAGGAAAGCTCCACGCAGCGTACACCCAGCATTTCGACGGTGTCGGTGATGAAGAAGCGGTAGAACGTGGTGCCGATGGTGGTATTCAAAGGACTTGTGAAGTGGTTGAGCATCAGCTCTATGTCGTTGTCATAGATGTCTATTGGGGCGAACATGGAGTTGAGACTCTGCTCTATGCCTTCGACATCGAGAGCCTGGTCTACACCCTCCGCACGTTTGGCAGTGATGAGGGTGCGGTCTTGTTTGGGCTTGATGCGATGCGACTGCTCCATCATTTTCTCACGCATCGATATCGTGAGGATTGGGGTGGCGTCGAAGGGGGTCTCGTCGATGTATTTCTCGAGAAAGCGGAATTTGCGCCATATCCGCTTGTTCTCAAAGTCGGGATAGAAGTCGTCGAGGGCTATGGTCGTCTTCTCGTAGGCACGCCGGCGGAATTGGTCGAGTCCCTGCACCCGGTTCTGGCTCTTATGCTCTATGACGTTCTCGGCCAGCTCCACGGCCGGGTTGTTCCGGCGGCGATAGCGGCTGCGCTTGGTTTTTTTCGCCGTTATCTCTACGGTTTTCATGAGGTTGGCTTTGGGAGTCATTGCCACCTTGGCATTGCGTTTGACCGTGCCGGCTTTTATGCCGATGACTAGGGGCTGGTAGCCCATCATCTGAAACCGTACGGAGTCGTGCCCTTCAGTGCTGGAGATGTAGAATTTGCCGTTGAGGTCGGTGGTGGTGCCTATGGTGGTGCCGACAAAGCCTACCTGCACGAAAGGTAGTACTTCGCCAGTCTGCGCGTCGACCACTTTGCCGCCGTAACCTGTGGTACGCTGCTGGGCGACAACAGGAAAGAGAACTGTAGATAGTAACAGTAGGGTGAGAACCTTCAATAACTTGTCCATAATGCTTTCTACAACGACATTTCACTTATTTTATTGCAATGGACACAATAATAGTTTCGGAATAGCGTTTTTCCCCCAGATTGTCTAGATTGTCTAGATTGTCTAGACCGTCCAGACCGTCTAGACCGTCTGGAAACCAACTTTAAACCCTCAATAAATGAAAAAAATTACAATTCTTGCAATGACAGCAGCAATGCTAATGACGGTGGGCTGCAAAAACAAGCAGTCCGTAGAGAAATCGGAGATTCAGCAGAAAGTGGACGAGTATGCTGTGTTTGAACTCAAATCCGACCTCGTTGCGGGCCTTTCCGCCAACGAGAAGGAACTGGTCAAAATCTTCATCCAGATCAGCGAAGTGATGGATGAAATATACTGGGACCAGTATTTCGGCAATGAGAACCGCAAGGCTCTCGACACCCTTGGCGACCCCGCCGTCAAGGCTTTCGCCAACATCCAGTATGGAGCCTGGGACCGCCTCGACAGCGAGAAACCTTTCGTACCTGGCTATGGCGAGCGTCCGAAAGGTGCCAACTTCTATCCCGTCGACATGACCGAGGAGGAGTATGCAGCACTTGATGACCCTCTGAAGGAGAGCCAGTACAGCGTCATCCGCCGCGACGAGAACGGCAAGCTCTATGTTCTGCCTTACCATGAGGCCTACAAGGAGCAGCTCGCCAAGGTCGACGCCCTGCTCGAGAAGGCTATCGCCCTGGCCGACAATGCCGGCCTGAAGAAATATCTGGAGACTCGCCGTGAGGCTTTCCGCACCGACGACTACTTTGAGAGCGACATGGTCTGGATGGACATGAAGGACTCGAAGCTCGACTTTGTCGTCGGCCCCATCGAGAACTACGACGACGCCCTCCACGGCCTGAAATGCTCACAGGAGGCCTATGTCCTCATCAAGGACGAGGAGTGGAGCAACGACCTCAGCAAGTTCGCCGCCATGCTCCCCGAGATGCAGAAATTACTGCCCTGCGACGAGAAGTACAAGAAAGAGGTTCCAGGCACCGACTGCGACATCAATGTCTATGACGTGGTGTACTACGGTGGCGACTGCAACGCCGGCAGCAAAACCATCGCCATCAACCTGCCCAACGACGAACGCGTGCAGCTGGCCAAGGGCAGCCGCCGCCTGCAGCTGAAGAACGCCATGAAAGCCAAGTTCGACAACATCATGATTCCTATCGCCAATCTGATGGTCTGCGACGAGCAGGTCGACAGCGTGACGTTCAACGCCTTCTTCGGCAATACCTGCTACCATGAGGTGGCTCATGGTCTGGGCATCAAGAACACTATCACCGGCAAGGGCGCTTGCCGCCAGGCTCTCGGTGCGCAGTACAGCGCATGGGAAGAGGCCAAGGCCGATGTCTGCGGTCTGTTCCTCACCGAGCAGCTCATCGAGCGTGGCGAGATCACCAACACCACCGTCGCCCAGAACTACATCACTTTCATCGCCGGCATTCTGCGTAGCGTCCGCTTCGGTGCCACCGAGGCTCATGGTGTTGCCAACATTATGTGCTACAACTACTTCCTTGAGCATGGCGCTTTCAGCCGCAACGCACAGGGCAAGTATGTCATTGATGTCGACAAGGCCCGTGAGGCCGCCCGTGGCTGGGCCTCCATCATCATCGCCATGGAAGGCGAAGGCGACATGGCTGCCGCCAAGGCCTATAGCGACAAGAACGGCAAGGTTAGTGCCGACCTCCAGAAGGATCTCGACGCCATCCGCGATGCCAACATCCCCCGCGACATTGTCTACAAGCAGGGTGCCGCAGTGCTGGGACTGTAAATGTTGAAAACTGACAATTCGCTGTAGCGGTCACGTGAAAACGGGCATCCAATCTTGGGTGTCCGTTTTCACGTCATTGCATTTCCTGGTTATAGCTTCTTTACAGCATTATGCGGATCTCGAGACGGATGGCTCCGCATTGGCGTGGAGTCAGTCCGTCGGTGTAGGTGAGGCGTCGGACGTAGTCGATTCGGAAAAGGCTCAGGATGTTTTCGATACCTATGCTGGCCTCCATGTATGGCGTGCTGCCCAACGGCGCGGTGCCGTCAGGAAACTGGTAAAGGCCGGAGGGATTGATGTCGGGATTGTTCTTGTCGCTCAGTCTCCCGTACAGTATGTTACAACCTACGACTTCGCGGAGCTTGAGACGCCGTACCAGCGGAATATGGCTGAGGATGAGGCCTTTCATGTGGTAGGCCGTGTGGAGCGATGCGTATCGGTCGACGATAAACTCCATGGGGTGCATGGCGTTGAATGCCGAGGGTGCAAGGAATATGCCGTCGTTGCCGTCGGGGATGATGAGGCGCGGCAGGGGCACGCGGTTCCAGATGATGCCTGTTCCCAAGTGGATGTCTGTGTATCCGAGTATGCCAAGCCAGAAGCGTTTCTCGGCACTGATGTCGGTGCGCTGGTAGAAGAAGCCACCTGTCATATATGCCATGCGGTGGCTGAGTATGACTGTGGGTATGTCTTTTTTGAGGCGCATGAGCGAGGCGTTGCCGGGGCGGCCGAAATCCTCGACGAGATATGGGAAATAGGCGAGGCGTGCCGTCCATTCGCCTTCGGCGAAGTGGTTGACTTCCTCGAGGGTGCCGTCGTCCATGAGCCGGTGATAATGGAGCGTGCCTGTGGGAGTGTAGTGGCGTGCGGCAAGCCAGGTGTCGATGTTGAGGTGGCTGGGGAACTCTTTGCGTAGTCTCAGCTGGGCTTCGCCGACGTACTGGAGGTTGTAGGCGATATCGTTCGACGAAGAGATATTGTCGCGGTCCAGCTTCTCGAAGCTCTGCCCAGGCACTTCGAGGTCGTAGGCTGTACGCAGGCTGATGAGGCTCAGCGGGTTCTCGTGCGAGTGGTGCTCTTTTTCATCGAAGGTGTGGATTAGCGTGGTGCTGAATTTGGGTCTCCTGTCGCGAAAGCCGTAGGCCACGTAGCCCTCGATGAAGTTGCTGCGGCTCAATGCAGCCGTTGTCATGCCGCCGAGACGCAGACGCCAGCCCTCCTGATGGTTATGGCTGACGAAGTTGTAGACGGGACCGATGTCGAAGAGGCTCGAGTCGCGCTGGCTGCGTGTCGAGACGTGTCCGGTCATGACGGCCAGTGCGAACTTCTTCAGGGCACGCATCTCGGGCAGCTGCAAGATGTCATGACGCATGCTGTCGATGCCGCGTTCACCTTTGGTCAGCGGTGCGGGACGCAGGTGCTCCCAGTCGGCCGTCCGCAGTTGCTCGCGGGGAAGCGATGCGGTGCTGGTGAGTGGTGCGAAGAGTGTGTCGGGCAGTATGACGGCTGTGTCGCCAAAGCGGTAGGCATTGCAGATGGTGGTCTGCTGGACGTAGAGCTCCTGTAGGCTGCGGCTCGCATAGATGCGTCCGAAGATGTCGGTACGCTCCGGGAGATACTGTAGTGTTGAGTGTTGAGAGTTGAGACTTCGCGGCGGTCCGTTCTCTGCTCTCTGTTCTCCGCTCTCCGTTCTCCGCTTAAAGGTCTGATGTATGGTAAGGTCCCTGACATAGTTCAGGCTGACGTTTTTTGACACAGCCATGCTGTAGGCGGCGACGGCATAGCTGCTGTCGAGGGCTATGAGCATCTGTCCCGTGAAGCCGTAGGTGCTGGTGTTGACAGGGGCGAAGGAGAGCTCGACGCAGGGAATGCCATCCACGATGACGGTGTCGGTGATGTAGAAATGGTAGAACGCTATGGCAAGAGTGCTGTGGAGTGGGCTGGTGAAGTGGGTGAGCATTATCTCGATGTCGTTGTCGTAGATGTCGATGGACTGGAACATGGCACTGAATGTCGAGTCCATGCCGTCTTGCCCCAGCATTTCGTTCATGCCCGTAAGGTGGCGTGCGGTGACGAGGGTGCGTCGGCCTCGGTTGCTGTCAATGCTTTCGGTACATCTGGTCTCACGGATGGAGACATAGAATGCCGGTGTCTCGTCGAAAGGTGTCTGTCCGATATATTTTTCTATTGTTTTCAGCCGTCGCCAGGGCCATTTCCTGTCGAAATCGTGACGGAAGTCGTCGAGTGCAAGGACTTCTTTCTGGTAAATGTCGCGTGAGAAGCTTTGTGACGACGAGAGCCGGTTGCGTTCCTTGTTGGCGATGACGTTCCTGGCCAGTTCTACGGCAGGATTGCCACGGCGGCGGTAACGGGAACGTCTTTTGCGTGTGGCGGTTACCTCGGCGGCCTTGAGGGTGTTGGCACGTGGTGAGAGCTCTATTTTCACGCCTCTCCTGACGGAGCCCGGACGCAGGCCTATGGTTTTCGGGGCGTAGCCTAGCATCTGGAATCGTACGGAATCGTGTGGTGTGTCGCTCGTCAGTCGGAAACGTCCGTCGCCGTCTGTGACAGTGCCGATGGTGGTGCCTACGAATCCCACCTGTACGAAGGGAAGTAGCTCGCCGCTTTGGGCATCGACGACACGACCCTGGATGCCTGTCTGCTGGGCATGGGCAAGACTGGCAAAAAGGAGGAATGATATGTAGACGAGCTTTTTGATTGCTTTTGGGTTTTATCTAAGCCATTTGTCCAAATAGACTCCTACGTGGTTGATGACGGGGCATGCAAGGGCTTCGTCGATGCTGATGCGGATGGCCTTTGCCGTGACGGTAGGTGTGAGCAGTATGCGTTTATAGCCTATGGTTGTGGCTTTTGCCAGCGGATGCCAGGTGCCGTCGGTCGACAGGTATTCGACAGTCAGGGCAGCAACACGTTGCCCCAGGGGGATATACTCCTGCAGCATGACGCGGTTGAAAACGGTCTGCTCGTCGAAGGTGAGTGTCAGGGTAGGGGAGAGGACGCTGTCGTCCACTGCCCAGTAGGTGTGGTAGTCGTCGTCCAGCACGTTTTCGGGCCTGAAGGTGCGGCATCGTCTGCCGCCGCGTATATGCGATGCTTCTGTCCGGGCGTGGCAGGCCAGGTTTGTGGAGAAGATGCTGTCGAGTGTCTGCCGCAGCTCCACGACCCTTGCCGAGTCGGCGGAGGAAATCAGTCCACGGCGGTCGGGGGGTACGTTGAGAAGCAGGAGTGCGTTGCGTCCCACACTGTTGTAGTATATCTCGAGCAGTTGCTGGAGTGTTTTGGGTGTCTCGTTGTCGTGGTAGAACCATCCGGGGCGTATGCTGACGTCGGCCTCGGCGGGTACCCAATAGAGAGTCGCAGTGGGTCGGTTGCCTTGATTGAGGGTGTCGGGGTGTGGAGAACCGGCTCCTGGCGTGAAGCCTTCGATGTCGAGCGTCGACCAGCAGGTCTCGCCAGCCCGGCCTTCTTCGTTGCCTATCCATCGGCAACCAGGCCCTACGTCGCTGAAGATGACAGCACGGGGTTGGATGCGTGCCACTGTGCTGTTGAAGAGTGTCCAGTCGTAGTCTTGTTTCCTGCCATTGGGGCCTTCGCCGTTGGCGCCGTCGAACCATTGTTCAAAGATGTCGCCATATCTCGAAAGTGCATCTTCGAGCGTCAAGCGGAATGTCTCGTTGTATTCGGGTGTCCCGTATGTCGGTGCGTTGCGGTCCCAGGGCGAGATGTAGATGCCCATCTTTAGAGTTGGAAGTTGAGACTTGTTTTCGTCGATGGCGTCGCGGAGCTCTTTAAGCACGTCACCCCTGCCGTCGCGCCAGGGTGACTGGCTGACGGTGTGGCTGCTGTAGGGCGTTGGCCACAGGCAGAAACCGTCATGGTGCTTGGCGGTGATGATGATTCCTCCCATGCCCCCCTGCTGTGCCACTGTCACCCATTGGCGGCAGTCGAGCGCAGTGGGGTTGAAGAGTGCTTCAGACTCGTTGCCGTTGCCCCATTCGAGGCCGGTGAATGTGTTGGGCCCGAAATGGCAGAACATGTTCATCTCCATGCGTTGCCATTCCACCTGCTGCGGTGTGGGACATGGACCATACGGCAAGGGTGGGGGGACACTGTGGCTACAGGCTGCGAGAAATGCGGCTATTGTGGCCAGAATAATGCATCGGACAGTTTTTTTCGGCATGGTGCGGGGGATTGAAAAGATTTGCAAATTTACGTCTTTTTTTGACTTTGTACGTAAAACCTGAAAAAAATAGTATTTTTGCATCTCCAAACCATTCAACACTTCTGCTATCTCTATGACACAAAGACACCGTGACAAACGCCTCAAGGCTTGGCGCTATTTGTTGGCTTTTCCGCGCAGCATCTGGTGGAATTTCCGTCTTTTGCCGTTAAGACAGGCTGTCAGGATGCCCCTTTTGGTTTCGCACCGCACCTGTATGTCGTTCTCCCACGGATCCCTTCGCCTCGATGCTGTCCGACCCAAGGTCGGACTGGTGAAAATCGGATTTGCGACAAGTCAGTGCAGCGACTTCAGGCATGACCGCACGCGTCTTGACGTGCATGGCTTGCTCCATGTGGCTGGCTATTGTGCCATAGGCGCGGGCTGCAGCATCGAGGTCTCAGAGAATGCCACGCTGACGTTGGGCGACGACTTCCATCTCGGGCCGCGGTCGCTCGTCATCTGCCATCGCCAGATTACTTTCGGCACACACACGCTGACGTCGTGGAACTGCAGTTTTATGGATACCGACCAGCATGAACTGGTCGATGATGGCGGTCGCTGTGTCAATGCTGACCGCCCTGTCGGGGTGGGTGACGGCTGTTGGTTCGGGTGCCATAGCATCGTGACCAAAGGGGTTGTCTTGGCCCCGCGTACTACGGTAGGGGCTGCCTCGCACCCTGTAGGATGTTATGACGAACCTGATACTGTGATTGCCGGCAATCCCGCCAAGGTGGTACGCAGAGGCGTGCACTGGTCGGGTCGGTGACGAGACGTCGTGGGGCTGTAGAAGGAAGCGGACGCTTCCGTCGTGTACAGCCGGTCTCGTCGTCTTACTCCTCTTTCATCCTGTCGTCCTTGCCCCACACGGCGTTCATGGCTGCGATGCACTCCTGGCGAGTGATGTCGTCTTTCCGTTCCAGATGGCGTTGGTAGAAGATGCAGCGGGAGAGACCAATGCGGTTGATTACCACGTCGCCGGCGAACGACTCGCATGTCGGGGCTCCGCACAGGCCGCAGTCAATCTGTGGCAGACGTTCTTTCAGCCTGTTGATGCGTTCCATTTTCTCGAAAGCCTTGCTGCGGTCTTTGTCGAGCACGAACATCGAGCGTGGCTGCGGCGGTTCCACGGTGCTGTTGTCCAGCAGGAAGTCCTTCATCTTGTCCATGTCGCGGTCACGCGGCACCTCGCCGTTGCGTTCCCGTTCGGCGGCTTTGCGCGCCCGGGCGTACATGCGTGCGCCGCAGAGGAAACGGTTCTCGTAGCTCAGCAGGGCGCCGGCACAGCTCTGGTCGCAGGCCCTGAGCTCGAGGAACTCCACATCCTCCACTTCGTCGTTCTCCAGCTTGTCGAGGAAGTCCATGACGTTCTGGATGCCGTCGATGGCATAGCTTTTTTTTGCGAGACAGATGCGCCGTTCGCCATTGGTGAGTGTGCTGAGGATGGCATCGCTCGAGAGGTTGATGGTGCGGCTTTGGTGGGGGATGTATTTCTTCCCTTGCTCTTTGATTTTGCGGTATGTAAGGTTGAACAGCGAGTCCATGTTGATGACGCCGTCGATGATGGAACGCTTTTCGCCTATGGGAGCCTTCACGGCGGCAATCTTGGCGGCGCACGGGGTGACGTAGAAAAGGCCTATCTCCTCGCGGGGGATCCCACGGTTCTGCAGCTCTTGGATACAGTAGAGTGCCGAGAGGTCGAGGGGAGCCTTGATGGGGAAAATGTTCTCTACCAGCGACGGGTATTTAATCTGGATCAGGCGAACAATGGCAGGACAGAAACTGGAAATCATCGGCCTGATGTCATCGTGCTCGCGCGCATACTTCTCTTTGGCTTCAGCAAAGATGTTGGCTCCCGACTCCACCTCGAAGACATGGCGGAAACCGAGCTCCATCAGGGCGTCGTAGATTCGTGACACGCGGATGTCCTCGGGAAATTGTCCGAGGAAGACGGCCGGGATAAGTGCCACAGAGTGTGGAAAGGTATGGACCATGCCGAAGTCGTCCTGGTTGACATAGACTGCCTCTGCCGGACAAACCTCGTGGCATTTTCCACAGTCTATGCAGCGGTGTTCTTGGATATAGGCTGTGCCGTCGGTGATGCGTATGGCCTCGGTAGGGCACGCCTTCAGGCATCGCATGCAACCCACGCATTTGCTGTCGTCTATTTTTATCGCGTGTATGAACATGGTTTGGTGATTAGTGAATAGTGATTAGTGAATGGTGACTCGTGATAAGACAAATGTCCCCCCGCCGCGAAGCTTCAACTCTCAACTTTCATCTTCAGAAGTTTACTTCCATCTCGACGGTGGTACCCACGCCGACCTCGCTGGTGACGTTGAGTTTGTCGACGTTCTTCTGCATGTTCGGCAAACCCATGCCGGCGCCGAATCCCATATCGCGCACCTCCGGGCGTGCCGTTGAGTAACCCTCCTGCATGGCCAGTGCTATGTCTGGAATTCCTGGCCCTTTGTCGGCAACAACCATCTTGATTTTGTCAGAGTCAATGTCTACCAGCACTTTGCCTCCGTAGGCGTGGGCTATGGCGTTGACTTCGGCTTCGTAGAGGGCCACGACTACGCGTTTCACCTTGGCGGGGTCGACGTTTAGCTGTTTCAATGTCTTTTTGACTGAACTCGAAGCTTTGCCGGCATTGACAAAATCACCTTCAATTACTGTGTATTCCTGATGCATTATTGTTATTGTTTGATTGCTTGATTTCTTGATTGCTTGATTGCTTGAGTGCGTAGCCACTCAAACAATCAAGCATTCAGACATTAATAAAGTGGTTTGATGCCATTCTGATACAGAAGTCCGCAGACTTTGAACATGGAGTAGGCACAGCTCAGGATGACCATGTCGTCGTCCTCTGCCAGCTCTATCATGTCTTCCGTCACTTTTTTGTTTCGCACCACAAGTATGATGTCGAGCGACGCCATGTCGCATGTGCGGATTGTCTGCACATTGCATAGCCCGGTGATGAGCATGGGCGTATCCTTCAACGTCAAAACATCGCTCATCAAGTCTGAGGCGAATGCGGTTTCGACCTCCTCTTCCAATCGGCTCTCGCCGGTGCATACCGTCGCGTCAAGAAGCTTGACTATTTCTCTGATTGTCATTATCTCTTCGTTTTTTTAATTGTTCTAAAAATCTTTGTTTTAAATCATTTTCCTTTATGGAAACAAAATGCAAATTTAGATTTTTTCTTCATTCTGTACAAATTATCGCTTCTTTTTTTTTTCAAAATTTGTTTTTTTTCCATTCAAATTCCTGTAATCTAAATAATTGCGTCTGTGGGTAATATTTCTATGTATCAATACTTTAGAACTGTTTACAATGGTGGATTGTAACCATTTGTTTTTTTTTGTGTACATTTGCACCCCTGTTTCAACCTTTCAACCATATGCTTTTGATTCATGTGCCACGCCTGACCAACCGACTGGGATACACTTTGAATGTCATCTTCAGGCATTTCATGCGTGTCGACTTCCAGATAACCGCTGATATAGACCTTTTCAACTCTCACCAAGGACCTAAATTCTCTTACGGGCAGCATCAGATTGGCGATGCACCCTTCTTCCGCGCCTGTGACCTCCTTTTCGAGACTAGCATCGAGGAACAGTCCCCCAGACCTTTCCGTTTAGGTGATACTGCCGCCCTCTTTCCTGTCCATAGCCAGGCTTCGGCACTCCCTTTCGACCCTTTCGCATCCGCTTTCTACTGCCTCTCACGCTATGAGGAGTATCTGCCTCATTTCAACGATGTACATGGTCGCTTCCCTGCAACAGAAAGCCTCGCCTACAAGGAACATTTTCTTCATCAGGCTGTTGTCGACCGTTGGACCGCCATGATTGCCTCTTCGTTGAGTGACTGGTTTGAAGACTTCACCCCGCCGGCTCGCACCATCGATGTCGAAGACACTATCGATATCGACGCGGCCTATTGCTACCGCAACAAAGGTGTCTTGCGTACAGTCTCCGGCATCTGTCGCGACCTCTTTGTGGCTCACGACCCCTCCCTGGTCCGCAAACGCATCAATGTCCTCGCTCGTAAGAAGTCCGACCCTTTCGACACCTTCGACTATATCATCGATGTCCACAGCCGCCATCCGAGGATGAAACTACAGTTCTTTCCGCTCATGGCCGACTACAATGTCAACGACAAGCCTATCTCTTACCAGAACAACGATTTCCGTCTTCTCCTGCAACATTTGGGTGACTATGCAAAAATGGGACTTCACGGTTCCTATGCTTCGTACGACAACCCAGACCTTCTTGTGGTGGAGAGCGAACGTCTGGAGACCATACTGCACCGTCCCACTGTCAGCAACCGTTATCATTTTCTCCGCCTCTCGCTTCCAAAATCATACAATGTCCTGATGAACAACGGTATACTTCATGACTATACGATGGGGTATGCCGAAGAGGTCGGTTTCAGGGCCGGTACCGGTACCCCTTATCCATTCTTCGACCTCGAAAGCGACTGTGAGACGCCCCTCTTCATACACCCCTTTGCAGCCATGGATTCCACTTTCTATTACTATAAGAAGTTCACCTCCACCCAGGCAGAATCCGTCTACAGGCATCTCGTTGACGAATGTCGCCATGTAGGCTGCCGTCTCTCCCTGCTTTGGCATAACCAAAGCCTCTGTGAGGATTTCGGCTGGCAGGGATGGCGCGATACGTTTGAATCGGTACTCAACTATGCCGACGAGACTAGATGACCGTCGGTTCGGAACAAACAACTATTGAATATGAATTACAAATCGAAACTTCATGAGATAAAGGCTTTTGTCTTTGATTTTGACGGTGTGATGACCAATGGCGACGTCTGGACTTTCGCCGACCGCGAAACGGTCCGTTGCGGCAACATCAAGGACGGCTTTGCAATACAGTATGCAGTGAAAAAAGGCTATATCGTGGCTGTCATCTCCGGTGCCACGTCGCAGAGCATCAACAACCGTATGGAGGCCCTTGGAGTCAAGCAGACATACACGGGCTGCGCTAACAAGATGGAGACCTACCGCCGCTTCTTGACCACCAACGGCATCAGCGAGTCTCAGGTGCTGTATATGGGCGACGACATCCCTGATTATGAGGTTATGCGCCATTGCGGTGTGGCTGCCTGTCCGGCCGATGCTGCTGTGGAGATTAAAGAGATTGCAGACTATATCTCACTGCGCGACGGCGGACACGGCTGTGTCCGCGACGTCATTGAGCAGACGCTGCGTCTGCATGGGAAATGGTTCCACGACGACGCTGTCAATTGGTAGCCTGATGGACAGACTGCTGACATATGTTCTTCTGCTTTTGTCCCTCTGCCCCTGTGCTGTCGCGCAGCGGATTTCGTCAACCGACACATTGACGGAGCATAGCCTGCGCGGCACCTTCTATCACGACCGTTTCGTGGGACGCAAGACAAGTAGCGGCGAGGTGTTCCGCCAGGATGGTTTCACAGCGGCGCACCGCTACCTCAAATTCGGCACTCTGTTGCTGGTGACCAACCCCAAGAACGGGAAGCAGGTGATTGTCAAAATCAATGACCGTTGCCCCAAAGACAAAATCCTTGATATGACGCGTCTGGCCGCCACCACATTGGGCATAAAATCATCTATGGTGACCGTGCGCGTACTCCCCCCACGCTACATGCCGCAATGGGAACAGCAAAGCAAGCAAAAGAATACTTCTTCCCCCGTCAAAAAAAAAGACCTCCATCAGCTGTATGACATTATGCTCATCCAGGGTTATTCATCCATCAACACCAATTCTGTAAACCATATCCCTGTCCTTTTTCAGGACAAGGTCGGAACTCGCGACCTCAACGACGGTAGCGGACGTGCACTGTTCCTTTTCCTGGCTTTGCCACAAAAGGATGCAGCCGGAATTCTCGAATCTGTAAGGCCTTTTTTCCCTCAGGCAATGTTGGTTGAGTCTGATTAATTGGTATTTTGTTTTATATCAATAAGCTATATTAATTTTAAACAATTTTTTTTAAAAAAACGCAATGAAATAGATTATTCTGCTTATCTTTGCAAGTCAAAACTCTTTTTGATGGAAGAACTCCATGCAAAGGAGTTTTGGCTGCATTCTATTGATAATAAACGTATTATTCTAAACTCTTACACACATAACATGAAAATCAAAATCAAAAAAAACATATCAATTTTGCTTTTGATATTGGGATTTTCATGTGTTGGTTATGCTCAACAGGAGGTTCAATTCTCACAATACATGTTCAATCGTCTGGCCATCAACCCCGGCTATGCCGGCAGCTCCGGTTCGATGTGCGGCTCCATCATGTATCGTGGTCAGTGGCTGGGCCTTCGCCTCGATGCTCCAACACCTGGTGGCGATGCGGGTTCAACCCCTTCAGATTACCTCTTCTCTTTCGACTCGCCAGTCAAGTTCCTTCATGGCGGTCTGGGCCTGACCCTCTTCGCCGATAAGATTGGCTACAATTCCACGGTCGCTGGCGCGCTCGACTATGCATTCCGTATTTACTGGGGTCCCGGAAACCTCTCTGCCGGTATTGAGGGCAATTTCTACAGCATCACCCGCAAGGGGGGACTTTTTGGCTATGACGACCTTTCGGGCAACATCAATGAAATCCCATCTTCAACCTCCGACCCGGCATTGAACAATCAGGAGGTCAGTGACTTCCTAATCGACGCTTCACTAGGTGTCTACTACCAGGTGCCTGGTTCATATTATTTGGGTTTCTCTCTCAAGAATTTCCTTGGCGCAAAAAGCGACCAGCTGAACTTCCAGACGTCGCGTGTCCTTTACCTGCTCGGAGGTTACGAATATGTGATTCCTTCCAACCCCTCTTTCAGGCTCAAGCCCTCAATCCTTGCACGTACAGCCAACTTCTCTGTCTTCCAAGTCGATGCATCATGCCTTTTGGAATACCAGAACCTCTTCTGGGGTGGTGTGAGTTATCGTATCCAGGATGCTGTGACATTCCTCGGTGGCGTGAACTGGAACAAAATGAAAATAGGTGTCGCCTATGACCTCACCACCAGCAAGCTGGGTGTCTACAAGTCGGGCTTCAGCTTCGGTTCCATCGAGGCATACATACGTTACTGTTTCAAGATTGTCGTCCCTCCGAAGCTCCCTTCAGTCTACCAGAACACCCGCTATCTACTTTAATCGTCGCACGAAACGAAACCTTTCATCTTTTTTCACGTATAAGAACGAAAAGACAACATACACTGCATTTTTTTGAATCTAATATCACATGGCAAATATGAAAAAGCTGTTTTTCTTACTCGCAGGAGTAGTTTTGTTGTGGAGCTGCGGCTCGTCCGAGAAGGGTGAGCTCGTCGGCGTCCAGCACCGTCCTATCTTCGAGGACATTGACCTCAAAGGCATGGTATTCATAAACCAGGGCAATTTCAGCATGGGTGCTGGCACACAGAACGCCACCTATGGTGTTCCTGTCCAGCCTCGCACCATGCAGGTGGGATCCTATTTCATGGACGAAACAGAGATAACCAACAATGAGTACCGCCAGTTTGTCAACTGGGTCATCGACTCCATCGCACGCCGCATGCTCGGCGAGGCAGGCATTGACGGCTTCCTCATCGAGGAAGACGAATACGGCGAACCCCTCGAGCCAGCCATACTCAACAAGCGTGAGCGTATTGAATGGGACGAGCAGGAATACCGTGAGGCTCTTGAAGACCTTTATCTCCCCGAGAAAGACCGCTTCTATCGTCGCCGCACCATTGACCCTGCCAAGCTCAATTATGAGTATTACTGGATCGACTATGGCGCCTACACCAAGGATGGATCGCGCGTGGTCTACCAGGGCGCTTCTCAGAAGGAGGCTGCCACTGGTGTTAAGGACGAGTACAAGGGTACCATGTTCGCTTCGCGTCCCAAAGGGCTTAACAGCCGTTCATCTTTCATTAAAAAAGAGGTGGTCAATATCTACCCCGACACCCTTTGCTGGGTCCACGACTACACCTACAGCATGAACGAGGACTTCACTCGCCAGTACTTCACTTCTCCTGCTTACGACAACTACCCCGTGGTTGGCGTCAGCTGGGTTCAGGCCAAGGCTTTCTGCGTGTGGCGTTCCAACTTCCTCAATCAGTATCTTGAGTCCATTGACTATACACAGATGAACGATTTCCGTCTGCCCACCGAGGCCGAATGGGAATATGCTGCCCGTGGCGGCATCGCCGGCGAGAGCTACCCTTGGGGAGGTCCGTATGTCCGCAATCCCAACGGATGTTTCCTCGCCAACTACGAGCCTCTTAAGGGCGCCTACGACGACGATGGTGGTGTGAAGACCCTCATGGTAGGCCATTATGCTCCCAACGACTACGGTCTATACGATATGTCGGGCAACGTCTCCGAGTGGTGTCTCGACTCCTACAGCAATGCCACCTATCAGGTCGCCAGCGCCCTGTCGCCATACTACAACTACAATGCTAAGGACGACGACACCCCGGCCATGAAACGCAAAGTGATTCGTGGCGGCTCTTGGAAGGATCAGAAATACTTCATCCAGGTCCAGACTCGCAGCTACGAGTATCAGGACACCGCCAAATCGTACATCGGTTTCCGTTGCGTCCAGCCCTATCTTGGCCGTGTCAAGGGCGACAACCTCAAGTCTGCCTCCAACGTCTATTGATTTTAGATAGTCTAGACTGTCTAGTAAAAAAAAACTGTTGAAACATTCTTAAATAAGTAAACATAAAAAACTTCTGTTATGAGTAAATTAGACAACCTTGTTCGTAGTAAAGGTTACAAGAACTTCATGAGCAAACTGTATGGATGGGGCGCTTCGGCTGTTATCATTGGCGCTCTGTTCAAGATCAACCACTGGCCTGGTGCTGTTCCCATGCTTATTCTGGGTATGGGTACGGAGGCTGTCATCTTCTTCCTCTCTGCCTTCGAGCCTCTCCACATCGAGTGGGACTGGAGTCTTGTCTATCCTGAACTGGCCGGCATGAAGGGTGGCGACAGCATCGACAACATCGACGGCAATGGTGGCGAGTCTGTCACTGAACAGCTTGACCGTATGCTTGCCGATGCCAAGATCGGACCTGAACTCGTGGAACGCCTCGGCCATGGTATGGAGAACCTCGCCGAGTCGGCCAACTCACTCAACAACATGACCACGGCTGTGGCCGCTACCGACAAGTTCGTCACCAATATGGATGTCGCTGCAGAAGCTGTCGGCGACCTCTCGGCAGCCTATAAACGTACTACAGATTCCATCAACCGTGACTTCGACCTTTCTTCGACCTACTCCGAGAGTCTGAAAGGCGCCACTGCGGCTGTCACCAACCTTTCTAACATCTATCAGGAGACTGCCCAAACCCTACGTGCCGGCGACACCTCGTATGTCGACGAGCTCAAGAGGATGGCTTCCAGCCTCTCTTCTATCAACGCTATGTACGAAATCCAGATGCAGAACTCCTCCTCGCAGCTTCAGGCCACGCAAGAGGTTCAGGAGCGTATGCAGACCATGGTGGCTAACTTCGCCGAGTCGGCAGAGGGCGTGCTCAAATACAAGGAGCAGGTCGATGCCCTCACCAAGAAGGTCGCCGAGCTCAACAACGTGTACGGCAACATGCTTGCCGCCATGCAGACGCGCATCTGAGAGCCTGTACCAAGTCACAATTCACAGTTCATTATCCACTAAATTGATAGAATATGGGTGCTACAAATTGCCCGGAAACCCCGAGGCAAAAAATGATTGCAATGATGTACCTCGTCTACACCGCCCTGCTGGCGTTGAACGTCTCTGTCGAGATTCTCAACGGATTCGTCACAGTGGGCGATGCTATGAACGAGTCTAACAAAAATATCGAAACACAGATTACAGAAGCCTATAATCTCTTCCATGAAGCCCTTGCTGCCGACTCTGTAAAGACTGCGGTATACTATGAGGCGGCAATGAAAGTCAAGGACTATTCAGACTCCTTGAAGAACCTCATTGATGAGGGTCGTTTCGGATTCCTTTGCTACATGCAGGACAAGGCTGTCGTGGTCAAGCACAACGATGGCAAGACCACGAAGCGAACCATACCCCTCCGAAACGGCGACACACCTTTGCTTGACAGTGCCAGGGTGGCTCTCGACCTGGGTGGACTTGACATCATAGGAAAGAAGGACAACACCGACATGGGTACTCACTACTTTTACGGCAGCAGCGACAACCCCGACGGCAAAGCCATCGACATCAAGAACGCCATCATCGCCTACAAGGAGAACATAAGCAAGATTTTCCAGGATACCAGCATCACCAAGGATTCTGTCGAGGTCAACTTCGGCATGAATGTCGAGAGCGAGTTCTGGAGTTCTCATGCCGGTCGCATGGTCAGCTGGGAGGAGTACAACTTCGACGGTGCCATCGCTGTGGCCGACATCGTTTGCCTTTCGCGTATGAAGTCCGAGCTTATGAATGCCGAATACGATGCCGTCAAAAAGCTCTTCGGCATGATCGGCAAGGAGGACTTCAAGTTCGACCAGGTATCCGCCATCTGCCGTCCCAAGTCGAGTTATGTCGTCCAGGGCGGCAAATACGAGATGAAAGTCAATGTCGGTGCCTATGATTCGAAGCGTGAGTTCCGTGCCGTCATCAACGGTCAGGAGTACAGAAGCGGCGCTGACGGTTCCATCACCTATACTGCCGGTGCCGGTGCACCCGGCGAGCGCAAAGTCCACGGTGTCGTCTACATGATGAAGGACGGTGTCGAAGAGCAGTATCCATTTGATGAGAGTTACTTCGTTGCAGCGCCTGTGGCAGTCATTGAGCTCAGCAAGATGAATGTCGTCTACAACGGTATCGACAACCCTGTCTCCATCGGTGTTCCCGGTGTTGCTTCCAAGGATGTCACCGCCACCATCACCACGGGCAACGGAACTCTCACCCGTGCCCAGGGCGACGGCAACTATATCATCAAGCCCAACAAGCTTGGACGCATGAGCATCCGCGTTACCGCCAAGATTGACGGACAAGTCAAGGACATGGGTACCAAGGAATACCGCGTGAAGCGCATCCCTACACCTCAGATCAGGCTCGGCAACTTCAAGAACGGGGAGTCCGCCTCTGCCAAGGAAATCGAAGCCAACCCTGTGATTCGTGCTGTACTTGAGGATTTTGACTTCCAAATTCCTGCACCTAAAATCACCTCCTATGAGCTGGGTACCCCTAACAACCTGCCTATCCAGGGCAACGGCAACCGTCTGAATCCCGAGATGCTCAACCGCATCAGGAATCTGCGTTCTCGACAGAAATTCTACATCGAGGGCGTCAAGGTCACTACGCCTGACGGCCAGCTCCATAACCTGACATTCAGCTTGCGCATGAAATAACAGTAAATATCACATACAATGAAGAAAGTATTGTTTTGTCTAAGCGTATTCCTCTTTGCTGCCGGCGTTTTCACCGCAAATGCCCAGAGCATCATCGATGCCGAGGAGGATCACAATTTCAACGACTTCTACAAGAAAGACCAAGTCGCAGGTCGTGAAGCAATGCCCTATGCATACCTTCGCGAAGCCGATGTTGTATGGGAACACTTGGTATGGAGGACAATAGATTTCCGTGAGAAGTTCAACCAGTTCTTTTATTTCCCCACAGATCCCACCAAGGACACGCAAGGCCGTAAGAACCTCTGCAACGTCCTGATGGAGGCCTGGGAACGTGGCGACATAGAAGGTTATGAAACCGACGACATGTTCAGCAGCAATGTCTGCGAGTACCACACTCGTCTGGCTTCCATTATCAAGGCTGATACGCAAATGGTTTATGATTACGACGAGTATGGTGACGAAACTGCTTCACACTCTGTCGTTATTCAGGGTGAGTTCAAACCTGGCGAGGTATACACAGTCAGCCTGAAAGAGGCTTGGTATATCGACAAACAGGACACTCGCCAGAAAGTCCGCATTCTGGCTCTCTGCCTTAATTACAACTATTGCAGGGATCGTGAGGACGGCCGTGAATGCTTCTATGTTCCCCTCTGTTGGTTCCCGATGAACGACATGCGTGTCCGCAATGTCCTCGTCAAAGCTCTGGCCTACGACGAGAACAACACTCATGCTGAGCGTAGCTACGACGACATCTTCATCGACCGCTACTTCGACAGCTTCTGCACACGCGAGAGCAACGTGATGAACCGCAAGATTTCTGACTACCTGACCGGCACCGATGCCATCCTTGAATCTCAACGCATTGAGGAGGAAATATGGAACATCGAGTCCGACATGTGGGAATATTAAGATAATTTTGAATTCCGAATTTAGAATTTTGAATTCTTAATTCTGAATCGAACAAAAGAGAGTTGAGAATAGTAATTCTTGACTCTCTTTTTTCACTGGTACAAGGGCCCCCCGCCCGCAGTAACTTTCAACTTTCATCTTTAAACTTGACCACCTTCTTCCGCCATATCACACTTCTGCCCCTTCTCGCCCTCGCTTTCTCCGCAATGACCCAGACCCTCGACTCAGAGCCGGTGCCATACTACTATGAGCGTAACACTGCCAAGGAGCGTGAGGCGCAACCCATGCCTTACGTCCGTGAGGCCGACGTCGCATGGGAAGAACTGGTGTGGCGTACCATCGACTTCCGGGAGAAATTCAACCACTTCTTCTACTACCCTCGCGAACGTCAAGGTTTCATGGGTCGTCTAAATTTCGCATATATGCTATGGAATGCTGTTCTCAACGACGAAATACCCATCTACGAGGACGACGAATTCAAAATCCGAATTGATAACCAGGACTTTATCGACCGCATGACCAAGGCTGATACCATCACTCTAGAAATAGTCGATGACGATGAGAACTATGAATACCGCACAGTCCTTATCCCCAACGAATTCAACGGTGAGGAGGTGTTTCAAATCCGTCTCAAGGAGTCATGGTATATCGACAAGGCTGTGACGGAACAGAATGTGAGGATTATCGGCATCTGTCTGACCAAGGAGTTCTACAAGGAACATGACGGAGACATTGACTATATGGGGACTGTCCCCCTGTTTTGGATTCCGATGCTGTCGCCTCAGGTTCAGCGTCTTATGGCCAGAAACGAGGCTACATGGCAGCAGAACATAGCCCATCAGCCGTCATGGGAGCTGGTATTCATTAACCGTATGTTCAACAGCTTCATAACCAAGGTGTCGAACGTCTACAACCGTACCGTTCTCGACTACCTGACAGGTCAGGATGCCATCTGGGAGGCTGAACGTCTCGAAAACGAACTCCTCGACATGAGCCAGGACATGTGGGAGTACTAAAGTTTAAGGTTTAGGGTTTAGGGTTTAAGGTTTCAGGTTTAAGGTTTAAGGTTTAAAGAAGGCGGCGGTTGATGGCTGGTATGTGTGTGCCCTCATCCGCAGATAGCTCTCCGTTCTCACATCTCCGTTCTGTGCTGCAAATAATTACGCCACTTCTCTATGGCGGCACGCAGGTCGTCGGGGAAAGGTGATTCAAAATGCATTTGCTTGTGGGTGGTGGGATGCTCAAAGCCGAGGACGAGGGCGTGCAGGGCTTGCCGTGGCAGGAGTTGGAAGCAGTTGTCCACAAACTGCTTGTATTTGGAGAATGTTGTTCCCTTCAGTATCTGGTCGCCACCGTAT
Source organism: Bacteroidales bacterium (assembly GCA_017448905.1). Taxonomy (GTDB): domain Bacteria; phylum Bacteroidota; class Bacteroidia; order Bacteroidales; family P3; genus Colimorpha. The sequence goes on from JAFSKP010000035.1 coordinate 37,431, forward strand.
GCGGCATCGTTGAAGAGGGGATGGCCGATGTGTTTCATGTGGGCGCGAATCTGGTGGGTGCGGCCGGTCTCAAGCACACATTCCACCAGTGTTACATATCCGAATCTTTCCAGCACCCGCCAATGGGTGACGGCATGCTTCCCGACGTCGGGGTCGTCATATACGGCCATCACGCGACGGTCTTTCGCTGAGCGTGCCAGATTGCCGTCGATGGTGCCGCTGTCCTCCTGAAGGTCGCCCCATACCAGTGCGTTGTATTTCCTTTCAATGGTATGGTCGAAGAATTGCTTGGCGAGGTGTACTTGAGCCTCTTCGTTTTTGGCGATGAGCAAAAGACCTGAGGTGTCTTTGTCAATGCGATGGACGAGATACGGCGTTATCGGTTTGCCGTCCTTGCCTTTTTTCCTTTCATAGTACCACGCCAGTGCGTTGAGCAGAGTGCCGTCGTAGTTGCCGAAGCCGGGATGCACCACGAGACCTGCTTGTTTGTCGACAACAAGGATGTCGTCATCCTCGTAAGCTATCTTGAAATCGATTTTCTGTGGAATGATCTCGATTTCGCGTGGTGGGGTGGGGAGCAGGACGGAGATGACGTCCGAAGGCTTGATTTTGTAGCTTGGCTTGGAGGGCTTGCCGTTGACGAGTATGCAGTCTGCTTTTGCTGCGGCTTGGATCTTGGTGCGCGATACTCCGTCGAGACGCATGAACAGGTATTTGTCGAGGCGCATGGTCTCCTGGCCACGGTCTACGGTGAAGCGGTGGTTTTCGTACAGCTCTTGTTCCTGTTCTTCGATGATAGGGTCTTCGGACATGGCTATTGTTTTACGAATCTTGTTGTGATGCGTTTGGTGGCGGTGGAGTCAGTTACAATGAGCAGGTACATCCCTGACGGCAGGTTGGCGGTCGAGATGGTATTGCCCAGTGGCGACGATATCATCTTGTGACCGTGGATGTCGATGATTTCAACAAGGGCTCCTGAGGTTTCGATGCCTGAAGTCTTGATGTTCAGAATGTCGTGTGTCGGGTTCGGGAAAAGGAGCAGTTCGGGTTGGCGTGAGGCATCTTCCGCATCATCGATGCCGACGAGAGCCGAAAGTCCAAAACAGGGGCGCATCATCACGGAGCCTGTCCAGATGCTTTGGGCCCACTCGTTGGAGACACGGATGAATGTCTCTCTCCTGGAGTCGGTATTGCGGTCAAAGCCGAGGTTGATGAAGTCGGTGGAGCGTTGCTCGAAGCCGACAAATATGGTGTCTTGAACCAGGACGGGGTGGTCCAGCTTGTAGCGGTGGTAGCGGTTGAGGCCGTCGAAATGTGGCGTATATACTGTGTTGCTTTGGTGGATTAGGGTTGATGGCACGCCGTTGCGGCAGCTCCAGATGCAGAGTACGAAGGGTACCTGCTCGTTCTCGGCTCCGCGTGTGCGGTTGAAGAAGAGGTCGACAGCGGTGAGGGTGTCCTGCCTGTTGAGCTTATAGCGGCATGCGATGTACATCTTTCCGGAGGTTGGTCCCTGCTTGGTCACGCCATAGCCGTTCTCGGGACTGCCGTCGTCGTAGGCCAGGTAGTCGGCAAATACCTGCCTGAAACGCAGTGTGTCGTTGGTCTGGTGGATATCGCCGCCCACCCCCTCGCGTACGATGTGGACGACCTCAAAAGTGGTCTGAGATCCTCCTACGGGGAAGGAGAAGCCCACGGGCGGTGTGCTGTGGACGGGTTTGGTCTGGTATTGTCCGTCGGGGAAAAAGGCCGGTATGTTTTCGAGGCCGCCTTCGTAGCTCGCCACCTGAGAGCCGTTCTCGTCATAGACGTGGTAGCTGTAGTTGGAGGCGAGTGTCTGGTTGTAGCGGTTCACAATGCGCATGTCGATGCTCGACGCCATATCGGCGACGGTGAACTGCCGAGCCGGCATGTAACGGTAATGCTGCAGCATTGACGGCGCCTGCTCGACGAAAGCGATGTCGCGGTAGGTGGAGTCGGCGGAGGTGCGTCCGTAGTTGAGGTACACATAGTCGATGTTCCATTGGTCGCAGTTGCCGGCTATGCCGCTCTTGGGGTTGTCGTCGAGGCTGGCATAGTTGCGGAAACGGAAGCGGAACTGTGACGTCAGGAAGCGCTGGTCGTCGATTTTGACGCTGGCGAAGCGCCAGGGCCAGTGAGAGCGGCTGCCGGTGGTGTCGGCGTTGCGGCCGGGGATGGCCCAAGCTACATGCCATGATGAGTCGGAGGGGCAGTAGAAGTCGAGGAAGAGTGAGTCTTGTGGCGAGGGAGTGCTGCCGATAAGGTTCTGTGGGTTGCCATACCATCCCCCAGGGAGGTAGAAGAAGCTGAGCATTATTGAGTCTGCCGGAGTCAGAGCTCTTCGTATGGTACCCATTACGGAGTCGAGACGTATGGGTTGTGAAGCGAGGGTGTCAGCTGTGAATGGGTTGGTGGAGGCCTGTGGGTAGAGGTCTCCGTTGGCGTCGAGGGCGTCGAGGGTTACCATGCCGACAGTAGGGGCCTCGCGTGCGTAGGTCTTGCCTACGAGAGCCTGTGTCGAGAGCCATAGTGCCGGAGAGGGGTAACCCTCATAGCCGGAGAAGTCGTCGAAGAAAGGCAGCGTGAGTGTCACTGTGTCGATGCTTTTCCAGGCCGGTGGCATTCTTTTTGAGGAAAGCCCCATCAGGACCTCCTGGCCGTAGGCCATGTGGGTCAGTATGACAAAAGCAACGAATAAGATTTTAAAAGGACCTGTTTTCAAGTCAGTCAACAATTATAAAAACAATTTACTACATTCAAACATTCAAGCAGTCAATCAATCAGAACTCGTCGAGGCCTGTCATGCGGTAAGGGTCGGAGCCGCCGGGCTCGTCGAGCTGCTCATAGAGCGCGCGGATAGAATCCTCAATCTGGCGTTGTTTCATGCGTTCGAGTTCTTCCATGGCCACGACAGACTTGTCGCAGTACCACAGCTCGATATGGTCGCCGTATTGCGACAAGGGCCGGCCACTGTATTCGGGCGACTGCTTGTAGACAATGGCGAGCGACATGTCGGTGATGCCGTCGAAATGCTCCACGCCCATGTTGAGCGAAGCCGAGAGGATGCTGGAGCGTGCTTTCTGGGGGTTCATGCCGACGAGGTATGGCACAATGGTCTGACCTGCACCGGTGCCGCGGCCCACCACGAGGTCTATCATCGCGCCCTTCTCAAGGCGGCGTCCAGGGGCCACGGTGCGTCCTTTGTACTTTTGTTCAAGGACGGTATGGTGCGGGTCGTCGACAAATGTGAGTCGTCCGCCGCGCAGACCGACGTTCTGCAGCTGCGAGATGGCATGCCTGACGCTGAGCGAACGCAGGTCGGGCACTACGGCATTGTCTGGCATGTGCGATGTCACGGTAAGGTAAATCTTCCTGCCGGGCTTGATCATGGAGCCGGAGTCGGGGTCCTGCCGCAGGATGTAGCCGCCGCGTTTGCCCGACTGATAGACAGAGTCGATGACGACATAATGTACCGTGATGCCGTCGGCGGTGCTGTCGAGTTCGTTAACGAATGACCCCACGACGTATGGGGTGGGATATTCCTGTCCGACACGCCCGTAGCGTTTCAGTACCAGGAATACGACAACAATGATGAGCAGGGATGCCGCTACAGCAAGAAGCGTATGTATTAACCAAGGTTTTTTCATGTATTGTTTTTTTCAGTGTATCATTTTTCAATTTCGCCGATCAGGGTGGCGGCAGTGCATCGCGTCACTCGTACGTCCACATACTGTCCCGGTTGTATGTCGCCACGGTCGAAGACAATCACCTTGTTCTGGCTGTTTCGTCCGAAGAGCTGCTTGTCGGAGCGGTGCGACTCGCCCTCGACAAGCACGGTGAATGTCTTGCCAACCTCGAGCTGGTTGTTTTCCAATGCTATCTGTCCCTGCAAGGCGATGATTTCCTCCAATCGGCGGGTTTTGACATCGTCAGGCACGTCGTCCTGCAAGTGCTTCTCTGCGTATGTGTTGGGACGCATAGAGAACTTGAACATGTAGGCGTAATCGTAGCGAACGCGGCGGAACATCCCGAGTGTGGCCTGGTGGTCTTCCTCGGTCTCGCCGCAGAAACCGGCGATTACGTCGGTGGTGATGCTGCAGTCGGGCAGATAGCGGCGTATGGCGTCGATGCGGTCAAGATACCATTCGGGCGTGTAGCGACGGTTCATGAGCTTCAGCATCCTGGCGCTGCCCGACTGGACAGGCAGGTGTATTGAATGGCAGATGTTGGGGTATGATGCCATCACTCTCAGGAGGTCGTCGCTCAGGTCCTTGGGATGCGACGTGGCGAAACGGACTCTCAGCATGGGATCGACTTCTGCCACCATCTCCATCAGCTGCGGGAAACCGACCTCGACACCTGAGGATGCTTCCTTCCAGCGGTAGCTGTTGACGTTCTGTCCGAGAAGGGTCACCTCGCGGTAACCTTGCTCGAATAGGGTACGCGCTTCGTTGACAATGGAATGGGCATCGCGGCTGCGTTCCTTACCCCTGGTATAAGGCACCACACAGTAGGCACAGTAGTTCTGGCATCCGCGCATGATGCTGATATAGGCCGTTATGCCGTTGCTGTCGTAGCGGACAGGCTCTATGTCGTCGTAGGTCTCGCTGTCGCTGAGCATGGTCTCCGCCATACGTTCGCCCTGACGGATGCGGTCGAGCATGGCCGGCAGCTGACGGTAGGCGTCGGGACCGACGATGAAGCTCACATTGTCCTCCTCTGCCATCAGCTGGTCCTTGAGTCGCTCTGCCATGCAGCCCAGTATGCCTACCTTGACCCACGGGCGCGAACGCTTCAGGGCGCGAAGCTCACGCAGACGCTTGCGGATGCGCTGCTCGGCATTGTCGCGGATGGCGCAGGTGTTGATAAGAATAAAATCGGTCTCGTCAATGTCGCGAACCAGCAGATAGCCCTCCTTCAATAGCAAAGAAGTCACAATTTCGCTGTCAGCAAAGTTCATCTGACAGCCATAAGTCTCGATATAGATGTTGTTATTCAAAGTATTATCCTGATACTGTGTTTTTATTGATTTCTTTACAAAAATACAAATAACTTTGTGATTATATAATCATCCGTGGAATAAAGTCTATAGAAGGCCTGTTTATCGGTTGCCTTTAACGTGGTTGTGGGTGCGGCAGAGCATCTGGCAGTTGTCCTCGGTGGTGCTGCCGCCGTGGCTCCAGGCGGTCACGTGGTCGGCATCCATCTCTTCCAGCTTGTAGATGCGCCTGCTGTTGGCATCCACGCCGAGGGCGCATAGCGGGCAGTTGCTCACCCCTGCGGCGCGGGCCTCGTCTGTCTGCCGCTGATAGACACGGCGCATTGTGGGCTTGTCGAACAGGCACACGTTGAGCAACTTGGTGTCCTTGCTGCCCCCCAGCACATACTCGAACACACCGCGCCGGTTGGTTATGTAGTCGTCCTTCATTAGCTTCTGCACTTGTGCCGACTCTCCGTTTTGCCACGGAACACACTGGGGTCGAAATCGAGATAGGCGTTGATCTCCTTCTGTATGTCGGCATACTGAGTGTAGAACTCGTCGTTCTTGGCAACCTTGGCGTTGTGGAGGTTGGTATTCTGCATAGCAGAATAACGTGAAAGTCGGGATTTTATTGTATGAGCAATGAGTAACTGTGAAAAACAAACAGTAAAAAGACAACAGATTTAAGGATTTTATGCCCCGAAACGAAAAAACGAGAAGTATTCCATTTCAAAAAAAAATGTATTTTTGCATTCGGTTTAATAATGCTATTAAATAATGAAAACACCTGAAACATACCGTATTGGCATAGATATTGGTTCTACTACTCTGAAGGTTTGTCTGCTAAACGGCAGCGACGAGTGCCTGATGACAGACTATCAGCGCCACAACGCCAATCCGCGGGCTGTAGCAGCAGAAGTGCTGGAAAGGATTGCCGCACAGCTCGGCGACTGCCGTCTGCAGGTGATGATGACCGGCAGCGTGGGTATGGGCTACGCCGAACGCATGGGTGTGGACTTCGAACAGGAGGTCATCGCAGCATCGGAGGTGGTGAACAGGCTCTACCCTGGTGTGCAAACCCTCATCGACATGGGCGGCGAGGATTCGAAGATGATATTCTTCGAAGAGGGACGTGTGCCCGACATGCGCATGAACGGCAACTGCGCTGGTGGCACCGGGTCGTTCATCGACCAGACCGCAACCCTGCTCGGCGTCGAAACCGCCGAACTCGATGCCTTGGCGGCAAAAGCCGACACCATATATCCCATTGCGTCGCGCTGCGGCGTCTTCTCCAAGACCGACATCCAGAACCTTCTGGCTCGCGGCGTGGGCAAGAGCGACATCGCCGCCTCGATGTTCCGCGCCGTAGCCATGCAGGTGGTCAGCGCACTGGCGCGCGGTGTGGAGGTGAGGCCTCGCGTCTTCCTCTGCGGCGGTCCCTTCGCCTACCTCCCTCAGCTGAGAGTACACCTGCAGGAGGTACTGGGACTGAATGACAACGACTGTGTGCTGCCCGCCAACCCACAGTGTGTGCCAGCCCTCGGCTGCGCGCTGAAAGCAAGTGGGAGAGAGTATACTGTCGACGAGCTGAAGTCCCTCTTCGAGAAGACAGGACAATTCGAAGTCGCTGCCGCGTCCGGACTGGAACCTCTCTTCGCAAGCCAAGAGGAATATGAGCAGTGGAGAGCGCGCAAACGCGGATATGAGATGCCCCGCGGCGAAGGAATCGCTGCTGGCGACTACTATCTGGGCGTGGACTCGGGAAGCACCACCACCAAAGTGGTGCTCATTGACAGCCAAGGCAGGATTGTATACAGTGACTACTCCTTCAACAGTGGCGACAGCTTCAAGACCTTCTCCGAATCGATAGAACGCCTGAAGGCATCGGTTCCTGAGCCCGCCAAGGTCAACATCGCCGCCTCGGCGGCTACAGGCTACGGCGAGAGCCTCCTGAAGACCGCCTTCTCGCTCGACTACGGCATCGTGGAGACCATGGCACACTTCATGACGGCGCGTTCCATCGACCCCGAGGTGTCGTTCGTGCTCGACATCGGCGGCCAGGACATGAAAGCCATCTTCGTCGACAACGGGAGCATACGCCGCATCGAAATCAACGAGGCCTGCTCGTCGGGCTGCGGAAGCTTCATCATGACCTTCGCCAACCAGCTGGGCTACAGCATCAGCGACTTCGCCGCGATGGCATGTTTCGCCACAAAACCCTACGACCTCGGCACACGCTGCACGGTATTCATGAACTCGAAGGTCAAGCAGGCCATGCGCGAGGGCGCCGGTGTCGACGACATCGCCGCCGGTTTCAGCTATTCGGTAATCAAAAACTGCCTGTTCAAGGTCATGAAGCTCCATTCCACCAGCGAGCTGGGCTCTCACATCGTCGTGCAGGGCGGCACCTTCAAGAACCACTCTGTGGTGCGTGCCCTTGAGAAGCAGACCGGTCTCGAGGTCCGCTTCTGCGACGCCCCTGAGATGGCCGGCGCCTACGGCGCCGCCCTCTACGCCAAATCAAGAAAAAGAGAAAAAAAGAAAAACCAATGAATCTCGAAGAGTTAACGAAAGGCAACAGCTACCAGGCCGGCATCGAGGTATGCCCCGGCTGCGAGAACCACTGCACCGTCAAGAGCTTCCTGTTCGCAAACGGCAAGACCTTCTATTCCGGCAACCAATGCGAGAGGGTCTACAGCTCGTCGGCAGAGAAGCATAACCGCGGCGCCAACATGTTCGTCGAGAAAAACCGCATGCTGTGGCGTCGCAACATGAAACCGGAGCACCCCATCGGACTCCGCATCGGCATCCCGCGAGGACTCGGCATCTACGAGGACTTCCCTTTCTGGTGCACGCTGCTCACCGAGTGCGGCATCGAGGTGGTGCTGTCCAAAGGTTCCAGCAACAGGCTGTACGAGAAAGGCATACGCACCATCGTGGCCGATAATATCTGCTTCCCTGCCAAGCTTATGCACGGGCATATCATCGACCTGATAGAGCAGAAGGTGGACCGCATACTCTACCCCTGGGTGGTGTTCGAACGCAAAGAGGATGCCGAATCGGGCAACTCTTTCAACTGCCCCATCGTCAGCGGCTATGCCGACGTCATACGCTCCTCCATCGACCCGGAACGCCGTTACGGCATCCCTCTCGACTCGCCGGTTACCAACTTCGAGGAACGCATGCTGCTCGAAAAGAGCTGCTGCGAATACCTCTCTCCCTTGGGTGTGAAGAAAAGCACTGTCCTGAAAGCTGTTGCAAAAGCCGTCGAAGCGCAGAAACAATACACCACCGAGCTGGAACGCCGCGCCATGGCATTACTGCAGAAAGCCATCGCCGACGGCCGCATGGTCGTCCTGCTGGCATCACGCCCCTACCATGCCGACCCGATGATAGAGCACAAAGTGTCGCAGTCCATCGCCGACATGGGCATTGACGTCATCACCGAGAACGTGGCAGTCCATGCCGGCAGTGACGTCTACCGCAACATCAACGCACTGAGCCAGTGGGCCTACCCCAACCGCATCTTCAAGGCGGCATGGTTCGTTGGGCGACACCCTTACCCTGCCCTCCACATGATGCAGCTCACCTCTTTCGGTTGCGGTCCCGACGCTTTCATCCTCGACGAGGTGCGCGGCATCCTCGACCGCTACAAGAAAAACCTCACCGTACTCAAAATCGACGATGTCAACAATATAGGTTCCCTCAAGCTCCGCATCCGCTCCCTCGTCGACTCCGTCTCCCTCTCCAACGAGAGTTCCGCTCACAATTCACGATTCACTATAGACAATTCACAATTCACCACGAAGCCCTTCACCGTCGAGGACCGTCGCCGCACCATCATAGCCCCCTTCTTTGCCGAAGGCTATTCCGAATACCTGACCACCATCTTCAGCCTGATGGGCTACAAGCTGGTGTCGTTGCCCATGGCCGACCACGACGACGCCGAGGAGGGGCTCCGCGAAGCCAACAACGACATCTGCTACCCCGCCACCTTGGTGGTGGGCAGCCTGATAAGGGCACTGAAGTCGGGCAGGTACGACCTCTCGCAGACCGCTGTGGGCATGACGCAGACCGGCGGCCAGTGCCGCGCCAGCAACTACTACTCGCTCATCAAGAACGCCATGGTCCGCAACGGCTTCGCCGACGTGCCGGTCATCTCCGTCGGTGTGGGTTATGCCCTCGAGAATGCCCAGCCAGGTTTTGAGATACCATGGGGTAAGGTTTGGCGTATCGTGCTGTATGCCATGTTCTTCGCCGACACTATGCAGAAGCTCTACTACCCCTCGGTGGCACGCGAGCGCAACAGGGGCGATGCACAGAAGGTCTACGACACATACACCGCCCGTGCTCTCCGGCTCATCACCGCCAACAACCCGAAGGCTTTGGTATCCCTCGCCAAAGAGGCTGCGTCAGCGTTCGACGCCATCTGCGACAACGGCAGAGAGGTGCAACGTGTAGGACTGGTCGGCGAGATATACGTGAAGTACAACTCCTTCTCAAACAAGAACGTGGTGCGGTGGCTCATCGACCATGGTGTCGAGGTGGTGCCGCCAGCCTTGAGCGGATTCTTCCTCACCATGCTACCCAACACCCATGCCAACAAGCGGCTGAATATCAAGAAACCATCTCTTCATGTCGCTGTCGCCAAGGTGGTGGACAAAGCCATTATGTCGGTTGCCGCCAAGTTCGACAGGGCGTGCGGGTCCTTTACCAACTACAGGCCGTTCACCGACATTTTCGAGAACTACGAGCTCTCGCAGCAGGTCATCAACCCCGCCGCCGACTTCGGCGAGGGATGGTTCCTGCCCGGCGAGATATGCCATCTTGCCGAAAGCGGCATCAACAAGGTGGTGAGCGTCCAGCCTTTCGGCTGCATTGCCAACCATATCATCTCCAAAGGCATCGAGAAACGTCTGAAAGAACGCTACCCCAAGCTCTCGCTCCTTTTCCTCGACTTCGACTCCGGAACCTCTGAAGCTAATGTCCAGAACAGGCTCCATTTCATGCTTAGCAATTGAATTTCAAGATAAAGTCACCTACATGGATACAGAGACACAAATACTTCAAGCCGCCGAGAGACTATTCATCGAGAAGGGGTTCGTCGCAACCTCAACCACAGACATTGCCCGAGAGGTGGGATGCAACCAGGCACTGGTGCATTACTATTACCGCACCAAGGAGAAACTCTTCCAGAAAGTCTTCATAGCCAAGTTTGAATACATTTTCAGCATGCTTCGCCAGCCTTTGGAAAGCGACATCGGCATTTTCGAAAAGCTGCAGAGCGTGGTCGACACCTATTTCGACATGTTCATCGACAACCGCAAAGTTCCCTTTTTCATCTTCAACGAGCTAATCCTTAACGGAGAACGTCGCAAGGTCATCAAGGAAATGTTCTTTGCCAACGCCACCCGCGAAGAGCTCTACCGCCGCTACTGCCAACAGATTGAAGATGCAATTGCAAAGGGGCAGATTCGCCCCATCGAGCCCATGGACCTGTACCTCAACATTGTGTCGCTCATTGTCTTCTCTTTTATCACCGAGCCCCTCTTCACCGACTTCCTCGACTACGACGACGCCCAACGCAAAGCCTTCATAGCACGCCGTCGCACGGAGGTCGTCGAGACCCTGCTCCGCAGCCTGAAACCGTGAGGAATGTCTCCAACCGTGTCGTGGCCAGACAGGTCAATGTGATACGGCAAGTATCGTTGTTACTTCGTTGTCAATAAATATTTTTGGCATACTGTTGCATTTCTGCAAAAAAGGTGTACCTTTGCAATGTGAAATGTTGTGTGCATTTCATCGTAATGTATTTTATTATAATTAATTATATTAATCCACAAACTAAATAAAGGAGTTTACACAATGACAAAAGTTAAATCGCTGGCCGACCTCAAGGCCATGAGAGAAAAGCTTCAGTCGAATCTGGATGTCCGCGAGAAAGCGGAGAATCCCGAGTCGCTTGTGCAAATCAAAGTCGCTATGGCTACCTGCGGTATCGCCGCCGGTGCCAAGAAAGTCATGGAACACATGATGCAGAAAGCCGACGAACTGGGCATCCCCGCCGTCTTCACGCAGACCGGCTGCATGGGCTACTGCCACGCTGAGCCCACCCTAGAGGTGCGCGTCCCCGGCAAAGACCCCATCGTCTTCGGCTATGTCGACAACAACCGCGCCGATGAAATCCTCACCAAGTACGTCCAGCAGGGCGAGCTCGTCGAGGGCATCATCCCCGTAAACTACGAAACAATAGACAAGTAATGAATAATGCTTGAATGCTTGATTGCTTAAATGCTTGAGTGGCTGTCGCGTCAGCCACTCAAACAATCAAACATTCAAACAATCAAACAATATTAACATGGCAAAATACAAAATGCATATCCTGATCTGCGGCGGTACCGGTTGCAAGAGCTCCAACAGCCTCCAGATCATCGACAATTTCCATAAAATCCTTGCCGAGAAAGGTCTCACCGACGACGTGCAGGTCATCAAGACCGGCTGCTTCGGTTTCTGCGAGCGCGGCCCCATCGTCAAGATCATGCCCGACAACACTTTCTACACACAGGTGAAGCCTGAGGATGCCGAGCGTATCGTCAACGAGCACATCATCAAGGGCCGTAAGGTCCCCGACCTGCTCTACACCAATCCGGAGAACAAGGAGCACGTCAGCGACTCCAAGCACATGGACTTCTACAAGAAGCAGATCCGTATCGCCCTCCGCAACTGCGGTTTCGTGGATCCCGAGAACATCGAGGAGAGCATCTCCCGTGGCGGCTACGAGGCTCTGGCAAAGTGCCTCACCGAGATGACCCCCGAGCAGGTCATCGCCGAGATGAAGGCTTCCGGCCTCCGCGGCCGTGGCGGCGCCGGCTTCCCCACCGGTCTGAAGTGGGAACTCTGCGCCAAGAACAAGGCCGACCAGAAGTACGTCATCTGCAACGCCGACGAGGGTGACCCCGGTGCCTTCATGGACCGCTCCATCCTCGAGGGCGACCCCAACAGCATCGTCGAGGCTATGGCCATCTGCGGCTACGCCATCGGTGCCAGCAAGGGTCTCGTCTACATCCGCGCTGAATATCCCCTCGCCATCGAACGTCTGAAAATCGCCATCAGCCAGGCCCGCGAATACGGCCTCCTCGGCGACGACATCCTCGGCACTGGCTTCAACTTCGACATCGAGCTCCGCTACGGTGCCGGCGCCTTCGTCTGCGGTGAGGAAACCGCCCTCATCCACTCCATGGAAGGCCAGCGTGGCGAGCCCACTCTGAAACCCCCGTTCCCCGCTGTCAGCGGCTACATGGGCAAACCCTCGAACGTCAACAACGTCGAGACCTTCGCCAACGTCCCCGTCATCATCACCAAGGGCGCCGCATGGTTCAGCAGCATCGGAACCGAGAAATCGAAGGGTACCAAGGTCTTCGCTCTCGCAGGCCAGATCAACAACGTCGGCCTCATCGAAGTCCCCATGGGTATCACCCTCCGTGAGATTATCTACGAGATCGGCGGCGGCATCAAGAACGGCCGTCAGTTCAAGGCTGTCCAGACCGGCGGTCCTTCCGGCGGCTGCCTCACCGCAAAGCACCTCGACACTGCCATCGACTACGACAGCCTCGTGGCTGCCGGTTCGATGATGGGTTCGGGCGGTATGGTCGTTATGGACGAGACCTCTTGCATGCCTGCCATCGCCAAGTTCTACCTTGAGTTCACCTGCGAGGAGAGCTGCGGTAAATGCTCGCCCTGCCGTATCGGTAACAAGCGCCTCTGCGAAATCCTCGAAAAGATCACCGACGGTCGCGGCACCATGGACGACCTTCAGGAGCTCCGCAACCTCGCTGCTGTAATCAAGGATACCGCTCTCTGCGGCCTTGGCCAGACCTCGCCGAACCCCGTCCTCTCGACCCTCGACAACTTCTGGGACGAGTACGTGGAGCACGTCGTCGACAAGAAATGCCGCGCCGGCGTCTGCAAGAAACTCATGAGCTATGTCATTGACCGCGAGAAGTGCATCGGCTGCGGCAAGTGCGCCAAGGGCTGCCCCGTCGAGGCTATCAGCCGTACCGACTACACCGCCCCCGGCCACAAGCTGGCTTCGATGGTCATCGACAGCACCAAGTGCATCAAGTGCGGTGCCTGCATCAACAACTGCAAATTCGGTGCAATCTCTATTCAATAATATAACAGTTGCTAGATAGTCTAGACAATCTAGACAGTCTAGAAAAACTAGAAAAAATAAGAAACAAATGATTAATCTCACAATAGATAACAAACCGATTCAGGTTCCCGAAGGCACCACCATCCTCAAGGCTGCCCGCATGAACGGTATCGATATCCCTACTCTCTGCCACTTCGAGCTGGACGGGATGAATTTTGAAAACAAACCCGGCGGATGCCGCGTCTGCGTCGTCGAGGTCAAGGGCCGCCGCAACCTGGCTCCCGCCTGCGCCACCGACGTGATGGAAGGCATGGAAGTCCTCACCCACAGCGCCCGCGTCATCAACGCCCGCAAAACCGTCGTCGAGCTTATCCTCAGCGACCACCCGAACGACTGCCTCCAGTGCGAGAAGAACGGCGACTGCGAACTGCAGAGCCTCACCAAACGCCTCGGCATCAAGGAGATCCCATTCAAGGGCGAGACCTCAACCTATCGTAAGGACAGCACCCTCAGCGTCTACCGCGACATGGACAAGTGCGTCATGTGCCGCCGCTGCGAGACCATGTGCAACAAGTTCCAGACCGCCGGCGCCCTCAGCGGTGTCAACCGCGGATTCCAGGCCGTAGTAGCCCCCGCCTTCGAGCAGAACCTCGGCGACAGCAGCTGCATCAACTGCGGCCAGTGCGTCCAGGTATGCCCCGTCGGTGCCCTCACCCTCGTCGACAACATCAGCGATGTCCTTAAGGCCATCGCCGACCCGACCAAGAAGGTCGTCGTCCAGACCGCTCCCGCCGTCCGCGTCGCCCTCGGCGAAGAGTTCGGCATGCAGCCCGGCGAAATCGTCACCGGCAAGATGGCCGCCGCCCTCCGCCGTCTCGGCTTCGACCAGGTCTACGACACCGACTGGAGCGCCGACCTCACCATCATGGAGGAAGGCACCGAGCTCCTCGGCCGCCTGCAGAAAGCCCTCAAGGGCGAAGAGGTGAAGCTGCCTATGTTCACCTCCTGCTGTCCCGCATGGGTTGCCTTCTACGAGAAGAACTTCCCCGACCTGCTCGAGTACCCCTCGACCGCCAAGTCGCCCCAGGGCATGTTCGGTGCCGTCGCCAAGAACTACCTGGCTCCCAAGCTGGGCGTCAAGCGCGAAGACCTCGTTGTCGTCTCCGTCATGCCTTGCCTCGCCAAGAAGAGCGAGCTGGCACGTGAAGAACTCGGCGTAAACGGTGACCAGGATGTCAACATCAGCATCAGCACCCGCGAGTTGGCTCACATGATTCGTCAGTGCAACCTCAACCTCAACGACATGCCCGAAGAGGACTTCGACAGCCCGCTCGGCCAGTCGTCTGGTGCCGCTGTCATCTTCGGTTCCACCGGCGGTGTCATGGAGGCTGCTCTCCGTACCGCCTACGAACTCCACACCGGCAAGACCCTCCCGCGTATCGACTTCGAGGAGACCCGCGGATTCCAGGGCATCAAGGAGGCCACCATCGACTTCGACGGCTTCCCGCTGAAGATTGCTGTGGCTTACAGCCTCGGCAACGCCCGCAAGATTATGGAAGAGGTTCGCAACGGCAACCCCAACGGCTACCATTTTGTCGAGGTCATGGCATGCCCCGGCGGCTGCATCGGCGGCGCCGGCCAGCCCTACCACCACGGCAACAGCAACATCATCCGCAAGCGTATGGAGGCCATCTACCGCGAGGACGCCGGCAAGCCCATCCGCAAGAGCCACGAGAACCCCGAGATTATCGCCATCTACGACGAGTACTACGGTAAGCCCTGCGGCCACCTCAGCCATGAGCAGCTCCATACCCACTACTTCGACAAGAGCGACAAACTCGAAGCAACAAAGTAAATATTAATGTTTGAATGCCTGAATGCTTGATTGTTTGAGTATTTGGGCTGCGTAAGCCACTCAAGCAATCAAGCAATCAAGCAATCAGGAAATAAAAAAATTATGGCAAATATCAAGTTATCCGAAGATAAAATCAATATTATCAAAGAGATTGCCAAATCCTTTGGTAACCGTGCCGGTGAGGTTATCAACGTCCTCCACCAGGTGCAGGGCAAGTTCGGCTATCTGCCCGCCGAGGTGCAGGAAGTCGTCGCCCATGAGCTCAACATCCCCGTGTCGCGCGTATACGGCATCGTCTCCTTCTACAGCTTCTTCACCATGGAGCCCAAGGGCGAGCATCCTATCGATGTCTGCCTTGGTACCGCCTGCTATGTGCGTGGAGCCGAGAAGGTTCTCGACGCTTTCGCCCGCGAGCTGAACGTCCAGATCGGCAAGTGCACCGCCGACGGCAAGTTCTCGCTCAACACCCTCCGTTGCGTCGGTGCCTGCGGTCTCGCCCCCGTCGCCATGATCGGCGACAAGGTCTACGGCCGTCTCACCCCCGACCAGATTCCCGGCATCATCGCCGAGTACAAATAAGTCGGCAGGTGATTAAACAGTAGAGTGGGGTTGCCATCGGCACCCCGCTCTTTCTTCATGTCCGTTGCATCGGATTTGCAATCCGATGCAACGGTACCTTTAATCGCAATATTCCAATACGGAAGAGTTTTTTTGTTTCAAAAGTCCCTTTGGGATATGGGTCTACAATGGTGTATGGACGGAATTGGTTACCGCTAGGTCGCCGTTATAGTGAGCAATAAAAGCCTAAGTTCAGCTAATAAATGCTACTTTTGCAAATGATACTAACTTAATAAATATTCTCAACGAAGTTGCATTGATAACTTGAATTCTGCAAAAATGAAAACTGCAAAAAGTATTACCCTGTTAGTCTCTGCGGCCTTGATGGTGTTCGCCTCGTGTGGCGAGAAGGAAGACAACACCCCTGCTGGGAACGACAATCCCGGCAACAACCAAAACCCGCAAACCGAGGAGATGATTGTAGGCAACTGGAATGAAACTGTGGCTCTCTACATCTATTCCCAAAACGGTACATGCGACACCACCTCGATGTTCGAGGATGGCGAGTCCATCGTGATGACCTTCAATGCTGACAAAACCTACACAAGCATCTACCATTCCACAGACGGTGACTCTGAAGAAGATGGCACTTGGGCGGTAACTGGCGACAAGTTGACCTTGAAGACAGAATTTGGTCCTATGGACTACACTATCGACCAGCTGGATGCCTCGGTCTTCAACGTCACCCACAACGAGGAGGACGAGGACGAAGACGAAGATGGCTCCTACTCTGTCAGTATCATCAGAATGACGAAGATAGCACGATAATTTGATTATTCTTGCGATAATCCCAAGAAAAAGTATGAAAAACACGTTTCTTTTGTTGACCTTTATGCTGGCTATCGGTGCGGCGGGCGCACAGGACAAGTTTTTTACCATTAAGGGCAAAGTCACTGACAACAAGACAAAAGAGGCTCTGCCGGGAGTGACGATCCACGTGCAGGGCAAACAGGTCTTCACACAGACCAACGGCGACGGCAACTACGTGCTCAAGGTGCCGGAGCAATTCCGTGGTTCGAATGTCATCTACAATGTCTTCGGCTATGCCCGCGACACTATGACGGTGAAGGAGGCTGCGAAACGCCCTAACGTCAAACTGAAAAGGGGTGGTGCCATCAACCTCAACAAGGTGACCGTCAGCGAGTACACTCCACAGTCGCTCGTCAAGGAGGCAGTGAACCGTATACCGCAGAATTTCTGGACTGACACGATGGTTGGCACCTACTTCTACCGCGACGTTCGCCAGCTCGAAGACAGTCTCTACCTCTTCGACGAGATGGTGTTCGACGCCCTCCGCGTGGGATACGACAAACATCACACTCTCGAAAGAAGGGGCGGAAGCGAAGGAAATCTTGTCAAAAGCAACTACAAGGCCATCCTCTTCTCACGCCTGCTGGTCAACGACACGGCTTACATCAAAAAGATTACCGGCGGCACAGGCAGTTTCCGACTCACCTATTCGGACAATGACGTGCTTGTCGACCCCGTCGAGATACCAAACACGACCAGCTATCTCTCCACTTCGAAGCGTAGTCTTAAGTCGTGGAAATACAAAATGGAGACATTCACCGCCACGGAAGATGTTGAGTATTACTTGGTAACAATGACGAAGAGTCTAAATTCATTTGGTCCAACTGAATACAGAATTGTACTCACCATTCGCAGGAGCGATCTTGCCATCGTGAGGGTGGAGTTCAACTACGACTCGAAAGAAAACGACTATCCCTGGCCTATGAACAAGCTCAGCCAGAAGGTTGGCAGGGATTCCATCCATTACACCGAAAGGAAGGTATGCAACTACGGCGAAGTGGAAGGCAAAATGACGCTGACCTCATATACCGAGCACGAGACGGCGACCTTCTTCTATTCGAACGACACCATGTATGGCCAACGTGAGCAGCATTTTGTCTACGACGCGCAGTGCGTGCTCACCTCGCAGCGCCGTGGCGATGCCTCGTTCTTCGACGCGAACAACATCCAGACGCCCGTCCGCATCGCCGTCTCCGACCGCCAGGGAGGCGAGCTGCGCTACGACGAGGATTTCTGGAACCAGTACAACTTCGTCCCCATCGAAGCCGCCCTGCTGGAAAAACTGGAAAAGAAACTGAAGCAATAAACCTGTCACAATTCACTAATCACAATTCACTAATCACTTTTTCACCAACCATGGACACATCGAACATTATCACCCCGCCTGATGTGGATATGACTCCCAAGAGCGGCGGCTTCTGGAAATAGCTGGGCATGCTGGTGCTCGGCACCACCGTGTCGCTGGTGCTGACTTTCGGCACGGCGCAACTCATCGGGAAGGCCCAACGCACCAAGGACCGCCGCCTGACGGCCCTGATGGTGAT
Source organism: Bacteroidales bacterium (assembly GCA_017448905.1). Classification (GTDB taxonomy): domain Bacteria; phylum Bacteroidota; class Bacteroidia; order Bacteroidales; family P3; genus Colimorpha. Next base: position 55,412 of record JAFSKP010000035.1, read on the forward strand.
GAGCAACATCGAGAGCTTCGCGCAGCAACTCGACGGCCTCTACGCCCAGATGGACGGGGCTGACACGGCATCCACCTGGCTGCTTACCCGCCCCGAGGAGAAGCTTGCGTTGCTGCCCTCAAGCCAACTGCAAGCGATAATCAACAAGGCCTTTGTCTGGGATGCCATCACCTAT
>JAFSKP010000004.1 GCA_017448905.1 Bacteroidales bacterium
AGAATCACTGAACTCGAAAATCAAGGGCTTCAGAGCACAGGTACATGGAGTAGCGGATGTCCCATTCTTCATGTATCGTTTGTGCACTATATTCGGATAGTTGTCACAGGGTGGTCATCCACGGAAGAATTGAACAGCGCCATCAAAAGTGGACGTTCAAATCCTTATGTCCTATTGCTGTCTTGCTATGGCGGTGTATGCATATCTTTGGGTTTTAGGGTTCAACAGTTATCTTAAAAGTCCTCATTAATGGGGACTAATTCGTATAGATTCTTATGTAGGTAATCAATTGCTTCTTGTAATGGGAGCAGATCATTCTGGATGACATCCCATACAAAGTCTGTGTTTATGTCAAATTAGCCATGCGCAATGAGATTGCGCATTCCTTTCACCTGGCTCCAAGGAATCTCTGGCCGTAAAACGAACAACTGACCGTTTGTCTTTTCGTCAATACGCTTGACACTTTCTCCGATAGCTTCGATAAGCATGCAGTCGGCAGCAAGCGTTTTCATACCAGAAGGAGACAATAGAAGGTCATCGGCACACTTCAGTTCCCCATTCCATTCCTGCAGAAGGCTTATGGCCTCCTTTATTTGTACCAGTTGGTCTTCAACTACTCTAAGCTGTTGTAAAGATATCAATTCCATCTTGTTCTATCTGGTTTCTAAAGAATGGGCGGATATTTTTATGATTTGGAACAAGGTCAACTCCGCAGCCAAGGATCTCCTGAAGATATTGAGAGGCTGCGATGTAGTTGTAGAACTTTGGCGGCATGGTGACAAACAGGTCAACATCACTGTTCTCGTTGTGCTCATTGCGGGCTACAGAGCCGAAAAGACGCATGGAAGTGATGCCAAACCTTGATTGCAATTCGCCTGCATGGGCGTGCAATGTGCTGATGTAATTATCCCTTGTTCTCATCTTCTCACTATTTTTCCTTGCAAAGATATGAATAACAACTGGAAGTCGGTTGCAAAATTACGAAAAAAGTTGGAAAGGGCAAAGAAAAGGAAAGAAAAAGCAGGAAAGGGCAATGTTAAAAGTTACAAAAACGTACGACTGTTGTGTCTTTTTTGCCCGCTTATTCGTACCTTTGCAGACGAATAGCGTTTAACACGTAAAAACAAGCAGCGACATGGCAAGAGTATTAAAACTGGACCGTAACTTCGACGACACGGTGGCCCAGCGGAAGGAGGGCGAGCGGGGCGACATGATTAACTTCTGGTATGCTCAGCGCGACAACAGACAGAAACAACAAACCATAAAAGAAGAACAAAGAAAAATGAGCAGAGTACTGATGATCGGCGCCGGAGGCGTCGCAACGGTTGCGGCATTCAAGATTGTGCAGAATGCCGACGTATTCACAGAGTTTATGATTGCCTCGCGCCGCAAGGAGAAGTGCGACGCACTCGTCAAGGCCATCCATGACAAAGGCTACACCATGGACATCAAGACGGCACAGGTCGACGCTGACGACGTGGAGCAGCTGAAGGCGCTCTTCGCCGACTTCAAGCCCGAGCTCGTCATCAACCTGGCCCTGCCTTATCAGGACCTCACCATCATGGACGCCTGTCTCGCCTGTGGGTGCAGCTACCTTGACACGGCCAACTACGAGCCGAAGGACGAGGCCCACTTCGAGTACTCCTGGCAGTGGGCTTATCGCGAGCGCTTCGAGCAGGCCGGCCTGACAGCCATCCTCGGCTGCGGCTTCGACCCGGGCGTGACGAGCATTTTTACTGCCTACGCCGCCAAGCACCATTTCAAGGAGCTGCAATATCTCGACATCGTCGACTGCAACGCCGGCGACCACCACAAGGCTTTCGCCACCAACTTCAACCCCGAAATCAACATTCGCGAGATTACCCAGAAGGGACTCTACTGGGAGAACGGACAGTGGGTGGAGACCGAACCGTTGGAAATCCACAAGGACCTGACCTATCCCGAGATTGGTCCCCGCGATAGCTATCTGCTGCACCACGAGGAGATAGAGTCGCTCGTCATCAACTACCCGACCATCCGCCGTGCCCGCTTCTGGATGACCTTCGGTCAGCAGTACCTGAAGCACCTCGAGGTGATTCAGAACATTGGCATGAGCCGTATCGACGAGGTCGTCTACGAGGCCCCGATGGCCGACGGCTCCGGCGTGGCAAAGGTAAAGATAGTGCCCCTGCAGTTCCTGAAGGCCGTGCTGCCCAACCCGCAGGACCTTGGCGAGAACTACGAGGGCCAGACCTCCATCGGCTGCCGCATCCGTGGCATCGGCAACGACGGTCAGGAGCACACCTATTATATATATAACAACTGCTCGCACCGTGCCGCCTACGAGGAGACCGGCATGCAGGGCGTCAGCTACACCACCGGCGTGCCCGCCATGATTGGTGCCATGATGTTCTGCAAGGGACTGTGGCGCAAGCCTGGCGTACACAACGTCGAGGAGTTCGATCCCGATCCGTTCCTCGAACAGCTCAACAAGCAGGGCCTGCCCTGGCACGAGCTGCACGACATCGACCTCGAACTGTAAGAACATACCCCCGCACCCCCGCACCCCCGCACCCCCGTACCCC
>JAFSKP010000036.1 GCA_017448905.1 Bacteroidales bacterium
AAACCTTAAACCTTAAACCTTATCTGCGTTTCTTCTTTTTGTTGGGTGACGGTTTGTTGTAACGGTGGCGTGTGTGCTTGCTGTCGCCGAAGACGTAGAGGAGCCTCATCGAGATGGAACTGTTGTAGCAGTTGTTGGTCCAGCTCTCTACACCACCGGCGGCAGCGGAGCGGTATTCGGTGAACCCCCAGTTCTTCTTGACGGGGAGTAGTGAGTGCTGGAAACGGAAGTTGACCGTCAGTCCACGCCAGATGGGGAAACGGAAGTCCAGCGCGGCCGAGAAGTCGTTCTTGTCGAAAGACATGTCGCTGGTGTCGGGGATGAAGTAGTTTGGAGTGTAGTACATGGTGCCGTGGGGCTGCTGCACAAGGCGGCTGTAGACGAGGCCAAGGCCTACGGTGATGCCGCCGTAGGGGTCGGTGAAGTGGAACGTGAGGGGGATGTCTACATAGTTCATCGTGAAGCCGAGGAGCCTGTAGGGGTCATGCGTCTTGTTTTGGGAGCCCCGTTGGGCAAAGTCGGCCTCGACGGAGAGCTGCCACATGTTGTCGTTCGAGAGCGACAGCATGGCGCCGACACCTGCGGAGATGCCCCATTTCTTGAATCCTCGGAGCTCGTCGCCTCGCATCTGCGATGCCGTGGCACCGATGGCGGGATAGGCTCGGAAGACCTGGTTCCCGCGGCTTCGCCGCCGTTGGGCCTGCACCCCGTCGGCGACGAGGAGAGCGACAAGTAACAGAAGGAGCGGCAGTATGAGTGACTTGTTTCTGGAGTTCATTGGATGGTTGTAGAGTGTATTCGTTTTCTGAATGATGCCAAGCAAGTTGGGCACTGTACGACTCTTCCATAACGCCACTGTTGAAAAAAAATTGTAAGCGATACATCTTTTTTACAGAAAAAAAGTAGTACTTTTGCATCATGGAAACGATACAGCGAAATGTTGCAAAGAGAAAGGACAGAATAAGTTACGAACAAGCTTTCTCGCTCAATGGCAAGACACCCCCACAGGCGCTCGAACTGGAGGAGGCCGTGCTGGGAGCGCTGATGATTGACCAGAATGCATTGAACAACACCATACAGATGCTCCGCACAGAATACTTCTATAAGCAGGAGCACCAGTTGATTTTCAAGGCTATACTTACTCTTTTCGAACAGTCGAAGCCAGTCGACATATTGACGGTGACGCAGCAGCTCATCAAAGAGGGGCAGCTTGAAGCCGTCGGTGGTGCCATGCACCTCTCGCAGCTCACAAGCCGCGTGGTGTCGGCGGCGCACATCGAGTTCCATTCCCGCATCATCTCCGAAAAATATATCCAGAGAGAGATTATCCGCGTATGCACCGAGACGCTGACGAAGGCGTATGACGAGACGACTGACGTGCTTGACCTGCTTGACAGCACGGAACGCACCCTGATGGACATCGACGAGAAAAACTTCCATTCGGAATACCACAACATGCAGGACGTGCTCAAAACTGCCTTCCAGCAGATTGAGGATGCCCAAAACAACGAGAACTCCTACAGCGGCTTGCCGACAGGTTTTGTGGAACTTGACCGTACGACCGCCGGTTTCCAGTCCGGCACGCTGATAATCCTGGCGGCACGTCCCGCCATGGGTAAGACGGCTCTGGCTCTCACCATGGCACGCAATATCGCCGTGGATATGAAACGTCCCATCGCCTTCTTCTCGCTTGAGATGACTGCCGTCGAGTTGGTGATGCGCCTTATCAGCAGCGAGTCCGGCATCTCGGGTGAACGTCTCAAGAAAGGCGAGAAACTGCCCGACCACGAGAAAGCGCAGCTCTATGCCCGCACCCAGGCTCTCGCCGAGGCTCCCATCTTCATCGACGACACCCCGCAGCTGTCGATTTTCGAACTCCGCGCCAAGTGCCGTCGCCTGAAGCAACAGCATAAGATTGAGATGGTCTTTATCGACTACCTGCAGCTTATGCAGGGCGGCAGCGACATGTCGCGCAACGGCAACCGCGAGCAGGAGATCAGCATGATCTCGCGCCAGCTGAAGGCCCTCTCGAAGGAACTTGAAGTACCGGTGCTGGCACTGTCGCAGCTGTCGCGCGCCGTCGAGACCCGCGGCGGTTCCAAAAAACCACAGCTCTCCGACCTCCGCGAGTCGGGCGCTATCGAGCAGGACGCCGACATCGTGATGTTCATCTACCGTCCGGAGTACTACCAGATTTACGAGGACGACAAAGGCTCCACGCTTGGCATGGCCGACATCATCCTGGCCAAACACCGTAGCGGCGACACCGGCGAGGTACGCCTGAAGTTCGTCAAGCAATTCGCCAAGTTCGAAAACCGCGACGAGGCCGTGGGCTACACCATGGCGTCAGGGCTGGATCCCAACAAGTCGTTCGATGTCGGCGGCAACTCCATAACCCTGGATTCGAAGATGAACTACGACAACGACGTGTCGGAAAACGAAGGCATGTTCTGACCACCGTTTTACCGTTCCGAAAGAAACAAAGACAGAAAATAATAAAAAAATAGCAATACAATGGAAAAAAAAGACTTACTGAAAGAAACCGTCAAACACATTGACATCAAGAAGTACAACTCGACCGAAATCATCGACGCCATGCGCAGCATGTCGTTCACAAGCCGCGACACCGCCCGTGCCACCGACATTCTGATGAAGATGGTTGCCGAAAAGGACTGCACCAACATCCTCACTATCGCCGGTTCCACTTCGGCTGCCGGCTGTATGCAGGTATATGTCGACATGGTCCGCAACAAAATGGTCGATGTCGTTGTCTCGACGGGTGCTTCGATAATTGATATGGACCTCTTTGAGGCACTTGGCTTCAAACATTATATAGGAACGAAGGAGAATGTCATCCCCGACACCAAGCTGCGTGAACTCTACATCGACCGTATCTACGACACTTTCATCGACGAGGAGGAGCTTCAGGCCTGCGACAACGCCACCTACGAGCTGGCCAACATGCTGGAGGCGCGCCCCTACAGCTCACGCGAATTCATCTACGAACTTGGCAAATGGCTTCACAATGGCCGCAGCGTGAAGAAAGACAGCCTCATCCAGACATGCTACGAGTGTGGTGTGCCTATCTTCGTTCCGGCCTTCAGCGACTGCTCGGCGGGCTTCGGCATCGGAAAGCACCAGTGGGAACGCTCCAATGCCGGCAAGCCGTACCTGAGCATCGACTCGGTGCGCGACTTCATCGAGCTCACTAAAATCAAGATGTCTTGTCCCGAAACAGGCCTCTTCATGGTTGGCGGCGGCACTCCCAAGAATTTTGCACAGGACACCGTTGTCTGCGCCGAGATACTTGGACACGAGGTGCCCATGCACAAGTATGCCATCCAGATCACCGTAGCCGACGTGCGCGACGGTGCCTGCTCTTCGTCCACGCTGCTCGAGGCAGGTTCATGGGGCAAGGTCAGCGAAGAACTGCAGCAGATGGTGTACGCCGAGGGTACTACAGTTATCCCGATGATTGCGTCGTATGTCTATCACAACGGCGCATGGAGAGAGCGTGAATACAAGAACTGGCAGAAAATCTTTTGAATGCGTTAATGTGGGAAAGTGTCTTGTTCAGGCACGGTGAACATGATTGATACCCAACAAACATAAACGATATTATGGAATCTGATATCCGCCAGCAAATCAAGAATCTGATACAACGTGAGGTGGTTGTGGCCACGGGCTGCACGGAGCCCGGTGCTGTGGCCTTGGCAGCCGCCAAGGCCCGCGAGGTGCTGGGCTGCATGCCCGACAGCACCGAACTGCTGCTGAGCAAAAACGTCTTCAAAAATGCCATGGGTGTCGGCATCCCAGGGACAGGTATGGTAGGACTGCCCATCGCAGTGGCTATTGCACTCTGCTCTGGCGACTCGTCACGGCTGCTTGAAGTCCTCACGGTACCCGACGAAGAGGTTGAGAAAGCCAAAAGATGGCTTGCCAACAACGGCGAGAGCATCAGAATCGGGTTGAAAGACAGATGCGATGACAAACTGTATATCGAGTGCACATGTCGCAAAGGTGACGACAGCGCGACAGCGATAATAGCCAAACGGCATACCAACTTCATTCACATCTCCCACGGAGAGCATGTCCTCTATTCGGACGATGTGTCGTCGCTCAATCCCGAGTCCAATTGCTGTTCCGAACCCAAACTCTCTGCCCGTATCGTGTACGACTACGCCACGACGGCACCCATAGAGGAACTGGAATTCATCAACGAGACGGTGGAGCTGAACAGCAATGCTGCCATCGAAGGGTTGAAAGGCTATGGCCTCAACACGGGACGCATACTGATGGAGAACGCCGGCGGCGACATTGTCCATACCGTCATTGCCCGCACTGTGGCGGCGTCGGACGCCCGTATGGATGGATGCACCTTGCCGGTCTATTCCAACAGTGGCAGCGGCAACCAGGGTATCGCCTGTACGTTGCCCGTCTACGAATACGGAAAGGCCAAGGGGTGCAGCGACGAGCAGATCACGCGTGCTCTGGTCCTGAGCCACCTGACCTCGATATACATAAAACGCGGCATAGGCCGTCTCTCGGCACTGTGCGGCATCGTCAACGCATCTATAGGTGTCTCATGTGGCATCGCCTATCTCCATGGCGGCAGCTATGAACAGCTGTGCTATTCAACCAAGAACATGATAAACACCCTTGCGGGCATGGTGTGCGACGGCGCCAAGCCGTCGTGCGCACTGAAGATGTCGACAGGCCTGTACAGCGCCTTCGTCAGCGCCGAACTGGCGTTGCATGACAAGGTTGTGGATTCCTGCGACGGACTGTCAGAGAAGGATGTCGACTTCTCGATACGCAATCTGGGCCGCCTTGGACATGACGGGATGGATCAGACAGACGACATGGTGCTCGACATCATGACGCACAAACAGAACTGAAACAACATACTGACAGCGCGACTGAAAAAAATATTTTCCATATTGGAAATAATGTGTATCTTTGCCAGTTCAAAGCGTTATCAGTTTAACCATTTAACTTTATAGAGATATGGATTTTAACAGCAACAGAGACTACAACAACAACAGAGAATTCAGCAGACAGAAAGAAGAACTCTATTCGCAATCGATCAGTGCGGGCAAGCGCAAATATTTCTTCGACGTGAAAGAGACACGCGGTGGCGACAAGTTCATCGTTATCGCCGAGAGCCGCAAACTTTTCGACAACAACACAGGCAACTTCTATTTCGAGAAGAACAAGATGTTCCTCTACAAGGAGGACTTCGACAAATTCCAGAGAGGCCTCTCCAATGCCCTGCATTTCATTGAGACCGGCGAGATTCCCGAGCCTGTTGTCAGCGAGCAGCCCGAGGACAACGCCCCGCAGGGGAATTCCTATCCTGACGTCAACGTCTATGACGGCATAGACTTCAACATTTAACAACAGTATAGCAATCTTTCAATCTCTCCATTAATGGGAAAGATAATATCCATAGCTAACCAGAAAGGCGGCGTGGGGAAGACCACCACGGCCACAAACCTGTCGGCATCGCTGGCGGTGCTGGAATACAAGGTGCTGCTCATCGACGCCGATCCGCAGGCTAATGCCACTTCTGGTCTGGGGGTCAATCCCGAGAGTGTAGAGCAGAGCGCCTACGAGTGTTTCCTGGGACAGGCCGCAGCCAAGGATTGCGTTGTCGAGACCGATACACCTAACCTGTGGCTTCTCCCGACCCGTATCGACCTTGTCGGAGCCGAGATAGACCTTGTCAACGAGAAACAGCGTGAGTTCTACATACGTAAGGCTTTGGAACCCATACGCAACGATTACGATTTCATTATCATCGACTGTTCGCCGTCATTGGGTCTCATCACCATTAATGCGTTGACAGCTTCCGACTCAGTCATAATACCGATTCAGAGCGAGTATTTCGCCCTTGAAGGGCTCGGAAAACTGCTTAATACCGTCCGCATAGTACAGACACGCCTCAACCCCAAGCTCGGCATCGAAGGACTGCTCATCACCATGTACGACTCGCGCCTCCGTCTGGCACGCCAGGTCGTCGAGGATGTGCGAAGCCATTTCAAGCAGATGGTCTTCGACACTCTCATCTACCGCAACACAAAACTCGCCGAGGCCCCGAGCTACGGGCGTTCCATTATCATGCACGACGCGACATGCCCCGGCGCTATCAACTACATCAATCTCGCCAACGAGATACTGCGTCGCAACGGCATGAAATGAAAGCGTGAATGCGTTAAAGTGTCAAAGTGTTAATGTGAAAGAAAAAATGACGACGACAAAGAAGAAAAGCAGCGGGTTGGGAAGAGGATTGAGCTCGTTGCTGCCCGAGGCCGACATTGACGTGGCCATTGGAAAGCCCAACCTCACCACATCCATCACAACCATACCCTTGGCAAGCATCGAGGCCAACCCCTTCCAGCCACGCAAGGAGTTTGACGGCGAAGCCCTCGACGAGCTGGCCCAGTCGATACGCCATCAGGGTGTCATCACGCCAATCACCGTGAGGCAGATGCCCGACGGGAAATACCAGCTCATCGCAGGCGAACGCCGTGTCCGCGCATCGCAACTCGCAGGCCTCAGTGAGGTTCCGGCATATATCCGTATCGCCACCGACACACAGATGATGGAGATGGCACTTGTGGAGAACATCCAACGCGAGAACCTCAACGCCATGGAGATTGCTTTTTCATACAAGGCACTGATTGAGGAATGCCAGCTCACACATGAACAACTCAGCGAGAAAGTAGGCAAGAACCGTTCCACCATAACGAATTACCTGCGTCTGCTCAACCTTCCGTCGGAGACACAGCTGGCCCTCAGCAGCGACCAGATAACAATGGCCCATGCGCGCTGCCTCGTCAACATTGAAGACCCCGAGCAGCATCTGTCGCTGCTTCATGACATCATCAACCGTCAATTGTCCGTGCATCAAACGGAACAGATGGTCAAAGAGCTCTCCAACCCGCGGCCTGCTCCTGTGGTACGCAAGAAGGACGACCTCCCCGAGGTGCATGCAGCCTCGCGGTCGGCGCTGAAGCAGTACCTCCAGTCCGAGGTGGAGATCAAGCGCAGCCGGCGGGGGAAGGGGACTGTGACGATACATTTCAACAATGATCGTGACTTCGAGCGAATCATGAAACTGATAAAAGACTAGCTCTTGCGGTACGGGATGTCAGGCAACGACAGCAGGCAAGGTGCTTCGGGCATTCTCTTGTCACTTCTCCGCACGCCGCTGACAACGTGCAAAAGGGTAGGGGGCATGGCTGTTGTCCTTGTCGCTTTGCTGTTCCCCTCCGCGGCGTCGTCGCAGAAACCTCTGGAGACCAAGCCACCACATAGTCCCTCGCATGCCCTTATGCTCTCGGCAGTGCTGCCGGGAGCGGGACAGGTGTACAACAAGCAGGTTTGGAAAGTGCCGCTGATCTACGCTGCCATAGGTGGCATCAGCTACTATACCTATGACAATCTCAAGATGATGAGGTATTATCGTGATGAGTACCTCTACCGTGTCGCCAATGGAGACCAGACCCAGTATCCCAACGACCCTGACATGGTGGCCACTCCGACATCAAACATCTACAACCTTTACGAAGCCTACAACAAGACATTCCAACTGTCGGTGATTATCTCCGTGGCCGTCTATGGCATCAACCTTCTCGATGCTTACGTCTTTGGCCACCTCTTCGAATTCCAGATAAACGACGACATCTCGCTGAACATGACTCCGTCGCTCCTGCCGTCAAGCACGGTGACAGGCCTTGCGTCGACAAATTTTGTTCCCGCAGCATCATTTACGCTGCATTTTTGATTTTTTTTATTATTTTTGCAGTTTGAACATGGAAAACAATGTTGTTTTCTTGTGTTTCAATATTCTGTTTTTAAAATCATTAAGAATAACATATTTTTTTTATATATATATAAAATGGAAATTGCATCGAAATATAACCCTCGTGCCGTCGAAGAGAAATGGTACAATTTTTGGTTGGAGAAGAACCTGTTTCATTCCGAGCCTGACCATCGCAAGCCATACACTGTGGTCATCCCGCCACCCAATGTCACGGGTGTGCTCCACATGGGTCACATGCTCAACAACACGATTCAGGATGTGCTGGTGCGGCGTGCGCGTATGATGGGTCGCAATGCCTGTTGGGTGCCGGGTACTGACCATGCCAGTATAGCCACCGAAGCCAAGGTGGTCAAGAGCCTGTCGGAGCAGGGCATCAAGAAGCATGACCTGACCCGCGAACAGTTCCTCGAGCATGCATGGGAGTGGACACACAAGCATGGCGGCATCATCCTCCAGCAGCTCCGCAAGCTTGGCGCCAGCTGCGACTGGGACCGCACGGCATTCACCATGGACGCGCAACGCAGCGAGAGCGTGACGCGTGTTTTCGTGGACCTCTACAACAAAGGACTGATATACCGTGGGATGCGCATGATTAACTGGGATCCCAAAGCCCTTACCGCGCTCTCGTCGGAGGAGGTCGAATACAGAGAGGAACGCTCCAAACTGTACTATCTGAAATACTATCTCGACGACCTCGACGACCTTAAAGGAATCGGTGACCTCGAGGAGCAAGGCAACATCATACATCACGACGAGAAGGGGTTCTACGCCGTTGTGGCCACCACACGCCCCGAAACCATCATGGGCGATACGGCTATGTGCATCAACCCCAAGGATTCAAAAAACCAATGGCTTCGTGGCCACCATGTCATAGTGCCCCTTGTTGGACGCGTGGTTCCCGTCATCGAGGACCGCTATGTTGACACCGAATTCGGTACGGGATGCCTCAAAGTGACACCGGCCCACGACGTCAACGACTACAACCTCGGCAAGACACACGGATTGGAGACCATCGACATCTTCAATGCCGACGGCACCGTCTCCGGGCAGTCTCCGCTGTACGTGGGCATGGACCGTTTCGTCTGCCGCAAGCAGATCGCCAAAGATCTGGAGGCCGCCGGTCTCATGGAGAAAGTGGAGGACTACACCAATAAGGTTGGCTACTCGCAGCGCAACCCCGACACCGCCATCGAGCCGCGTCTCTCTCTCCAGTGGTTCGTCAGCATGCAGCATTTCGCCGACATAGCCCTTCCTCCCGTCATGGAGGGTAGAATCAAATTCTACCCCGAGAAATACAAGAACACCTACCGCCAGTGGCTGGAGAACATACAGGACTGGTGCATCTCGCGCCAGCTCTGGTGGGGGCACCGTATTCCGGCCTGGTATATCGAAGTCGACGGAAAAGAGGAGATTGTAGTGGCAGTCAACGAAGAGGAGGCCCGCAGGATTGCCAAGGAGAAATATGGCTATGCCGGGGAAATGCGTCAAGATGAGGATGCCCTCGACACATGGTTCAGCTCCTGGCTGTGGCCGATAAGTCTCTTTGACGGAATCAACAATCCCGGCAACAAGGAAATCAGCTACTATTATCCCACAGTAGACCTCATTACCGCTCCCGACATCATCTTCTTCTGGGTGGCACGCATGATTATGGCTGGGGAGGAGTATATGCACGACGTGCCGTTCCATAACGTCTACTTCACCGGTGTCGTCCGCGACAAGCTCGGACGCAAGATGAGCAAGTCGCTCGGCAATTCGCCCGACCCCATACAGCTAATGGAACAGTATGGCGCCGACGGTGTACGTATGGGCATGCTGCTCACCGCCCCGGCCGGCAACGACATTCTCTTCGACGAGAAGATTTGCGAGCAGGGCCGCAATTTCTCCAACAAGCTGTGGAACGCCCTGCGTCTGGTCTCAGGATGGAGGGTGGCGAGTGGCGAAGAAGCCGTGGATTCGTCTACAAGCCAGGCAAACGAGGTAGCAGTCCAGTGGATGGAGCAGCGCATGGCACAGGTGCTTGAGGGTGTAGAAAAGGATTTCGAACAGTATCGCCTCAGCGAGGCTCTCATGTCGTGCTACAAGCTTGCCTGGGACGACTTCTGCTCCTGGTATCTCGAGATGGTGAAGCCTGCCTTTGGTACCCCTATCGACAAGGACACTTTCGATGCCACCGTCTCCATCTTCAACCGCCTCATGCTCATTCTGCACCCATTCATGCCCTTCGTCACCGAAGAGATCTGGCATGCTTTGCAGACCATAGGCAAGGACGACGAGGCGGCGGCATTCATCAATGCCAACTACAGCATCATGAACCAGCACATGCCAACGAGCGTCTTCTACGACCAGCGCATGCTTGACGATTGCGACACGGCCCGCGAGATGATTGCCGGTGTACGTAACCTGCGCAACAGCCGTGGAATCTCGCCCAAGGAGATGCTCGAACTCTACGTTTCCTGTGGCGAAGGCAAAAGAACCGACAGCCGTTTTGACCCCATAGTATGCAAACTCAGCAACGTCTCGAGAATTGCCTACATAGACGGTAAAATGGATGGATGCGTAAGCTTCATGGTCGGCACAACAGAGTGCTTTGTACCCTTAAAACAGAACATAGATGTCGACGCAGAACGCAAAAAACTCGAGGACGAGCTCCGCTATGCCGAGGGGTTCCTTGCCAGCGTGATGAAAAAACTCGACAACGAGAAATTCGTCAACGGTGCTCCTGAGAAGGTGGTTGCGCTGGAACGGCAGAAGAAGGCCGACGCCGAACAAAAGATTGCGGCGCTGCGTGGACAACTGGAGCACCTCAACTCTTAATCATCATACAAGCATTCAACCAATGTGTAATACAATGAGAAGCATAAGACAACTGACCTTTGCGGCTATGATGGCAATCATGCCTATGGCACTACAAGCCCAGAAGGTATCACTCGACACTCTTCTTGTGCATGTACGTGACCTGTCGTCGTCCACTTTCGAGGGGCGTCTTGCGGGAACAGACGCCTACCTGTCGGCTGCCGACTACGTCATCGAGGCTCTTGAACGCTACGGCGTGCAGCCCTACAATGGCGAGTGGGCTCAGTATTTCGAGACAGAGTGCAACCAGATAGAGAACTGCACGTTCAACAGCTACCTCGAGAGCAACCGCCATTCAGGGACGGCTATGCCGAGCATGAGAGACTCCATGCGTGTGTACGTCCTTGGACGTGACTTCTGCTGCTCGGGCATGAGCGGACGCGGCTATGCCGATGCACCCGTGGTGTTCTGCGGCTATGGTATCGACAACGGGGCATTCGACGAGTATGCTGATGTCGATGCCAAGGGTAAGGTTGTCATGGTGCTCAGCGGCGTGCCTGGTTTTTTACCTTCGTCTGTCACCGACCGTTACGCGTCGTTGCGCGACAAGGCCCGTGTTGCCAAGGCCCATGGCGCTTGCGCCCTCGTGGTCGTCAACATGTCGCTCTCCTGTTCACCCTACGAGGTGCAAGGGGCTGTATATAGCGGCGAGTTGCCACACCTGCCCACATTCCCGGTCATCCAGCCGACACGAGACTGTGGCGACCGGCTGCTCGCAGGTGAGAAGATGTCGCTCCAGGAAGCTGTCCAGCGTATCAACGAGCATAAGAAACCTCAGTCGTTCCACCTCAGAAAGAAATTCGAGATTGAGGTTAATGCCAAATACCATCCTGCGGCTCTGACAGCCAATGTGATAGGAATCTATCCAGGCACAGACCCGAAGATGCAGAACGAGTATGTGGTGGTAGGCACGAGCCTTGACCATGTCGGCATGCAGGGCACCACATGCCTTTTCCCTGGAGCCGACAACAACGCGTCGGGTGTCGCTGCGCTGATGGAGACAGCACGCCTGTTGCAGCTCTCTGACGACCAGCCGTCGCGCAGTGTGGTTTTTGTACTTTTCTCGGCAGGCGAACAACAGCACCTAGGCTCGCAGATCTTCGTTTCCAACTTCAAGCCTTTGGACAGGATAGAGGCTTTTGTCAATGTCAACACGATAGGCAGTGGCGACAGCATCGCAGTGCTCGGCAACAAGCGTTACCCTCACCTGTGGGATGTGGCACGCCGCGTCGACACCCTCTACTGCAACAACGGAATATGCACAGGTTTCAAGACCATGCCCAAGGGTGATGCCGTGGCTTTCGACTACATAGGCATACCGAGCATCAACATCACCAACTACAAGGGCAACCGTCATGCCCACGTGCCGAGCGACATTGTCGAGAACATCGACCGCCGCTTTATCGTGGACGCCACCCAGCTGCTCTTCGAGACAGTCCTTGACCTTTCGTTCGGTGAATACCAGGGTCGCTCGGCTGCTTCGAAACGAACAAAATTTGAATAACTAGTCTAGACAGTCTAGACAGTCTAGATTTCATAGACTGAAAAAAATCAATAACCAATAACCAATAACCACTCCCCCTTAATGTTCGCACTTTACAAGAAAGAACTCTCCGCTTTCTTTTCGTCGCTGATGGGGTATCTCACCATCATTGTCTTTTTGGTTCTCACTGGTCTGATGCTGTGGGTGTTCCGCACCAGTTTCAACATCCTCGACTATAAATACTCGGGGCTTG
>JAFSKP010000037.1 GCA_017448905.1 Bacteroidales bacterium
GATACACTCGCCGGGTATGTAAGGATAAAAGTCTGAGGCCATGGCGACGATATGTCAGTTGCACGCAGACCTGAGGTATTACCTGTGCATGGAGCCGGTGGACATGCGTAAGCAGTTCCAGGGGTTGCAGGGGATAGTAAACGTTTCCAAGGCCGAGAGCAGCGGGAACTTGTTCACATTGCCGAGGCCGGGAAACGTCACTGAAAGTAATGCGGAGTTCGGGAGATACCTTACCCAGGACGAGGGGACCTTCACGACGGCGAGTGGGGACTCGCCTGTTCCAGTCCGCACAGACACTTTTGAGAATTAAAAATGTTAAAAGATAGTTAAAAGCAGGGGTTATTTGGAAAAACTACGGCTAATTGAAATAAAAGCCGTATTTTTGCAAAATGAAATAAGCATAACAAAACTGCAAAATGGAATCGACAAAGGGAATACTGACACCGCGTGATATTGACGAAGAAGGTCGATATTACTTTGTGCGTAAGGCAATGGATGCGGGCGATGTGGTACGGCTGAAGAAAGGCGTGTATGCCACGCAGGAGGGTCTTGCCAATACGATGGTGGACGTGGAACGCATAGTTCCCGGAGGTGTACTCTGTCTTTATTCGGCTTGGGAGTACTACGGTCTGACAACTCAGCTGCCAGGTTCCATTTATGTGGCGGTGGAGAAACACAGAAAGGTTGTTGTGCCGGAGTTTCCACCGATAACCCTTTGCTACTGGGATCAAAAATTCTATGAAATGGGGGTTGTGGAGGCAAATGTGGCAGGGTACAAAATGCACATATACGAAATGGAACGCTCGGTGTGTGATGCGGTGCGATTCAGGAACAAGGTGGGGATGGACGTGATGACGGAAATTCTGCGTGCCTATCTTAGACGTAAAGACAGGAATATCGCCCGCCTGACGGAATATGCCGGGAAGATGCGCATCGGCACAAGAATGATGCAGTATCTGAATGTAATGGTATAAAAACGCTATGAGTGATATAAAGAATTTCGGCAAATCAAACAGGGACAAGCTGTTGAATCTGGCCAAACAGACGAAAGGCGCAGATTATAACCTGATATTACTACGATTTGTGCAGGAAAGATTTCTGTACAGGTTGTCACTGAGTGCATATCGGGAGAACTTCTTTCTGAAAGGTGGTGCCTTGCTGTTTGCACATGACAGGTTTGCTGCACGTCCGACGCGTGATATGGACTTTCTTGGTGACCGCATCAGTCGTGACAAGAAGACTATCAAGCGTATTATGTTGGAGATTTGCAGTATAGCGTGCGAAGAAGACGGCGTGACGTTTGACTGCGGCGAGGAAGAGATTTGGCTGGAAGATATCACTGTTGAGAAAGAGTATAACGGAATACGTGTGCACATGACTGCGCACATGGATACGATAGTGCAGCCGTTCTCGACTGACGTGGGTTTTGGTGACGTGATTGTGCCGGAACCAGTGAACCTGGACTATCCGCTGTTGCTGGAGGACTTACCAGAGGTAAATGTGGCAGCCTACTCGCTGGAAACGGTGGTGGCAGAGAAGTTTCAGACTATGATAGACCGTGGAACCATCAACAGCAGAATGAAGGATTTCTTTGACGTGTACACGATTCTGCGTAGTGGGAAGGTGGATAACGACTTGTTGAAAAAAGCCGTGGCTGAGGTGTTTAAGAATCGTGGAACTCGGTTGGATCCGGATAGTGTTGTGTTCAGTGATAGTTTTGCGCTGGATCCGATGCGACAGACCATGTGGAGAACTTACCTAAAGAAGATAAAATGCGAGGGTGAGTTGGAATTTGCGGAAGTGATGAGGGGTGTGATAGAGGTGCTGAAACCGATGATGGAGTAAGGTAGGTTTACGGTGAAAGCCGTATTGTGAGGTTTGCCAGGTGGCGGTAATTTTGCAGCGTCATTGGAGTGCAGGCGGCTCGCCTGCAACTTCAACAATAACAAGCAATAACAAAGTTGTTATATAGAAGTCGAATTTGCAATAACCAAAACTGACTGCAATGCATGGCAACAATCAGAAACAGTGCCCGATGTTGTTCCACAGCATTGCTCCATCTCGGAAATGAAAACCAGTTTTTTCAATGCTCGGGGCATATAGGGTGCTGGGAAAGGATGCCGAGAAGTGGCTCGCCTGCACTCTGGAACATGTTGGGTCCACAAGGCCCGAGAACTTCCACCGGCTTTTGCCTGAAGAGTGAACCGAGTAGTCCAGAGGACAATCAAAGAAAAACTGTCAAAAAAATAATGCTGACCGTCGGCCGGACGGTGCCATCAAACCATGGCATTTACCGGCACGGCGTTCACCGAAAACTTCTTTATGGGTATTCTGCCATCTAGGCAGTGCCTTTTTTATTTTTTCAAATATGGCTAACAGAATTTATTTATGCTTGGCTCACATGAGCGAGGCTGGACTGGAACAAAAGTATATTCAAGAGGCTTTTGACACCAATTGGGTGGTCCCGTTGGGCCCCAATGTGAATGGTTTTGAGAAGGATTTAGAAGGGTTTGTTAACTCTTCTAACCTTAACGATAACATTAACCTTAACAAGAGAGTGGTGGCATTGTCGTCAGGTACGGCAGCTGTGCATTTGGCGTTGATAAATTGTGGCGTAAAGGTTAGTGACGAGGTGCTGGTACAGAGCTTCACGTTCTGCGCTTCGTCGCACCCGATTACATACCTCGGGGCAACTCCAGTATTCATTGACTCCGAGAAGGACACCTGAAACATGGATCCGGAGCTTCTCGAGGATGCCATAAAAGACCGCATCTCCAAGATGGGCCGCAAGCCTAAAGCTATCATCCCCGTGGCACTGTACGGAATGCCCTATCGCATCGACCGCATCATGGAGATTGCCAACAGTTATGAGATTCCTGTGATTGAGGATGCGGCCGAGGGCTTTGGCTCACGCTTCAACGGTCAGGTGCTTGGCACCTTCGGCAAATACGGTGTGCTGAGCTTCAACGGCAACAAGATGATAACCACTTCTGGCGGTGGCGCTCTGATAACAGCAAACGAGGACGAGTGGCGGGAGATAATGATGTATGCCACCCAATACCGCGAGAGCTATCCTTACTATCAGCACGAGAAGATTGGCTTCAACTACCGCATGAGCAACATCTGCGCCGGCATCGGCCGTGGGCAGATGACCGTGGCCGACGAACATATCGCCCATCACAAGCATGTACAGAAAATGTACGAGGAACTGCTTGAGGATGTGTCCGGAATCCACGTCCACGCACAGCCTGCCACCGGTGAATATGACAGCAACTACTGGCTTTGCACCATCACAATCGACCCTGAGGTGAAGATTAAGGGTCAGGAGAATGCCTACAAGACCATCGTGCAGGGTGCTGTAGGCGGTGCGGCTGGCGTCATCCATGTGGCCGACAGCGCCACAACCGACTGCCAACCCAACGATAATGTCGAGGCTCTGCGCGTCTTTATGGATGCTGCTGGAATCGAGGCTCGTCCGCTGTGGAAACCGATGCACAAGCAGCCCTGCTACAAGGATGCTCCCGCCTACCTCAGCGGTGTTAGCGAAGCTATGTTCAAGGTGGGCATGTGTCTGCCCGCCGGACCGTATGTGAGCGACGAGGATGTGAGGTATATCGTTGAGACGATAAAGAGTGCAATCGTCGGTTAATGACGATTTTGCTGCGCAAGCCGTATTGTGAGAAAACCAATGTTGGCCGTCTGCCATACAGCGCCATCCAGCCATGGCATTTCCCTCAGCTTGAAAAAGTGTTTGCACAAAGAGGAAGACACTTTTTTTCCGTTACATTAAAAAAAAAATGTACTTTTGCATCGAAATTTAACAGCTGTAAAATTTACGGATGTAAAATAATGATGATATGAAGAAGTTCTATGACAGGGTGTTAGAGATGGAACAACTCTGCGAAATGCAGCGGCAGGCGTACGAGGATTACAGCAGATTTGTTGTGCTGACAGGCAGAAGACGTGTGGGCAAGACGAGTCTAGTGTATCGGCTGATGGAGGAAAAAAAGGCTGAAGCCCCAGGCCTTTACTTCTTTGTTGGCCGCAAGGCGGAAGCTACGCTGGTGAAGACATTCTGCGAGGAGATGCGAGCGAAACTCGATGAGTTTGTGCCAGATGGCATCACGGGATTCCGTGACCTGCTACAGCTACTGCTTGAGATTGGCAAGCGGAGGCGTTTCACATTATTCATTGATGAATTTCAGGAGTTTGAGTACGTGAATCCAGGAGTGTTCAGCGATGTGCAGAATCTGTGGGACAAGTACAAAAAAGAGACGAATATTTGCCTGATTGTGTCGGGCAGCATTTTCCGTATGATGGAGAAGATTTTCAAGGATGAGGAGCAACCGTTATTCGGACGCGACGACTGCACCATCAAACTGCAGCCGTTCACCACAACGACCATTCGCGAGATTCTGGGCGACTACAAATCCGACTACACCAACGAGGACTTGCTGGCGCTGTGGACCATCACTGGTGGTGTGGCGCGATATATCGAGCAGCTGATGAACAACCGTTGCACGAACGTCAAGAAGATGCTGCACTATGTGTGCACGAGTGGCGACAGCTATTTCATCGAGGAAGGTCGGTCAGTGCTGGTACAGGAATTCGGCAAACAGTATGGCACCTATTTCAGCATCCTGGACCAGATAGCACACGGCGACGTGACGCAGAGTGAGATAGAGGCATCGCTGGGGGTGAACAGCTTGGGCGGACAGCTGAAAATACTGGAGGAGAAGTACGGCATCATCAAGAAGAAGCGACCCGTTGGTGCGAAGGTGGGCAGCCAGACGGTGCGTTACGAGATTCAGGACAACTTCTTCCGATTCTGGTTCAGGTATATCCATCGGTATGCTTCGCTGATCGAGATACAGAATCTCCCGGCACTGGAGAAAAAAATGGTGGACGACTATACGACCTTCTCGGGCATCGCTCTGGAACGCTGGTTCCGGCAGAAGATGATGGAGAGCCTGCGCTTTCAGACGTTAGGCGGATGGTGGCTGCCAGGAGGTGGCATCAACGCCAAGGGAGAGAAGGATGACTTCGAGATTGACATCGTGGCTGTGACGTTGGAGGATGAGGTGGAAGCCTTCGAAGTGAAGCGCAATCCGCAGAAGTACAGTTACAAACGCCTTCAAGAAAAGGTGGCGATGATGCAGCGGCACCTGTATCGCAAAAAGGTCGTGAAAATAGGCGGTCTGAGTATGGATGATATGTAGATATTGGACCAAAAGGAACAGGAATTCCCCCTCTTTGGCATAATAGCGACAATGAAAAGGGTTGGCTCTATATTGTGGGACGAATAGTACAAAATAGGAATCACAGATTATTAATAATGTTGACCGCCTGCCAGACTGTGCCATCCAGCCATCGCATTCCCGGTACGGCATTCACCGCAAACTAAAAAAAACAATTCTATAATATGTTGATTAATCAGACTTTGCTCGATGAGTTGACGGAAAAGGCCAAGGCTTCGCCTCGGTTACGCATGAACTATGATTTGCGAAACAGTGAGGCTGACCAAAGTCAGCGTATGCTCAACGCCATCGAACCTGGAAGCCCTCTGCCTATCCATCGCCACCAGACGACCTCCGAGACGGTGGTATGCCTCCGCGGACGTCTGGTGTGGGAATTCTACGACGAACTGGAACGCACCTGCACCTCCACTGCCGAGCTGTCGCCCGGCGGCCCCATCGTGGCTCTCAACATCCCTGCCGGCCAATGGCATACGGTGAGAGCCCTGGAGTCCGGCTCTGTCATCCTCGAATGCAAGGACGGACATTTCCAACCCACAGGTCCGCAGGACATCCTGCAGCTCTGAACCCTTTCTCCCCGTCGGGCTGCAAAAAGACAACAATTCTCCCCTTGCGAAGAGAGGCCGCATCGACCACCTGTTCAGGTCGATGCGGCCTCTCTTCTTTTTCTCCCGTTCCGGCATGCAGCCGCCGCGAGAACAGCTATTCGTCGACCTTGCGTTTGGCCTCCACCTCGGCGACAACCCAAGGCTTCGTGAAGTCGAACAGCTGCTCGACGGGTTGCGAGAGCTTCTCGACAAGCAGATGCGTGTTGTCTTGATGCTCAATCTGTTCCAGACTCTGGGCTATGCTCGACCAGTCGTGTGCCGAGTAGAGGAGCGGCACGAAGTTGTAGAGGTCGAAGTTGCGTATGGTCATGTTGTCGATGCCTTCGGTCTGGATCTTCGAGTGAGCGCGGGCCAGCTTGATCTCGCCGACCTCCTCGAGAACCTGCAGGTATTTCTCGTACATCACATACTCGTTGAGCAGGAAGGCAACCGTAAGGTCGCTGAGTTTGTTCCATAGCGTCGTCGGTAGGGGTTTGGCGACGAACCGCCCCAGCATGAACGACCCCGCACGCAGTCCTCCCAAGTGCCGCTCGATGCAGATGTCTGTCGCACGGTGGAAGAAGTCGACCTTGCGGTCGCGCGACAGCAGGTTGAAGACGCGCGACTGGTCGAGGTGGTCACCCATCTTGCTCTGCAGCACCTGACCCACATAGAGCTCCGCGTTGTCGCTGTACCAGTTGTTGACGATGCCACGGGCCACGGAGGGCTTGTCCTGCAGGTCGCAGCGTATCAGGCGTGCCAGCTTGTTGACATCGGTGATGAACGATGCCTTGTCCGAGGTCACTATCTGCTGGTAACGCTCGTAGGCTTCCTTCATCTGCCTGAAGATTAGCTCTTCGCCCTCCTCAAAGCGCACGCTCTGCCCCTCCAGGTATTTCGTGAACCGCGCCGGCTTGTAGTCGGCAACGCCTTTGTAGATGGTCTGCCGCTTGCTCGAGATGGTTATCTTGTCGCCCTCATTGATGACAAGCCCCTCTCCGTTGACGAGGCTTTTGCCCTGCTGCCTTATCCCGTAGTTCTGCAGGTCCATGAGTGCCGGGATGCCGTAGCCTCGGCACGCTGTGACCACGTGTATGGCTGCGGGCGAGAGGCTCAGTATGGCGTCGAGCTCGCCGAGGGTGATGGTGTCCTCGGGCACGAAACGCTCCTGACACAGACACACGGCGTTGCCCTCCTTCTTGAGCTCCTGTGCCCGCGAGGGCGTGAAGCAGAGCGTGGCCGTGATGGCAGTGCGGGGCAGGACGCTGATGCCGCGGCCGAAAAGCTGAAGGTCGGCGAGCGAGCGGTCGTCGATGGAGTTGGAGACAATCTGGCGAAGGTGGTAGGGCTTGATGAGGGTCGTGACGTCGTGTTCCTCGATCATACCACGGTTGAGCAGGTCGATAGAGGAGACGAGGGCGGCGCGTCCGGTCATCTCCGACATGTTGAGTTGCAGCACGGCGAAGAGGCTTATCTTCCGGGGACGTGTCTCGACGGCAAACTCGATGGTCACGGGCGACTTGTGGCGCTCCTCGAGCGAGTCAAGCAGGGGGTCGAAGTGGAAGACGGCCGGATAGTCATGCTTGATCTCGGCACGGTCGTGATAGGAGACATCTGTCGATGTGACGTCGCCGGTCATAATCTCCTCGCCGAAGATGTTGCGGTAGCTCTCAATCTGGCGTCCGCTGCCTGTGCGGCTGTGGTGGCTGTAAAGCACGCCGGGGTATGACTGCTCGTTGCCGATGGTCCACACCATACGCTGCAGGATGAACGAGGGGTATGCCTGCTTGCCCTGCATGAACGTGAGTATGAGGTCCTGGTTGTCGATATAGAAATTGCGCACATATTCCATGAGGCGCAGGCTCTGGTAGTGGGCGTCGGTGAGCAGCCTCTCGCCGTCGTCGCGTGCCGCGGTGATGGCCTGTTCCATCGCTGCTATGCGGGCTGTCTGTTCCTCGGGTGTGAGCTCAATGTCGTTGCGGTCGTATTTCTTCTCGATGCGGAGCATCTCGCAGATGGTGTGCAGCGTGCTGAGGTAGACACGGTTGGCGATACCTATACGCCGTCGGCACAGCCCCTGGTAGGCTCGTCGAGTGACGCCGATATTGAGCAGCGTAGGCATGAGCCCCGGTATGTACTGCGGCATGGCGCACCGGATAGCGAATACCAGTGGGTTCTCGTCGCTTCCGAGCTGGTATGAGGTCATGACCTCGAGGTTGTGGATTGCCGCCTCGAGGAGCTCTTCCAGCCTTTCGGGCTGCTGGAAGGCGGCAGTGGTGAGGATACAGAAGTCCGGCACAGGGTAGCAGTTGCGTGTCAGGTCGAGGAGCATGCGTCCCTTGTAGCTTATCTGCTCATCGGTGAAGTCGCCGTCGACGAGTGTGGTTATCAGCTCGTCGCTGTTGTGCAGCGGGTTGGCGGCCACATAGTCTATGCATTTCTGGCGGAAGCGGTTACGTGTCTCTTCCAGCTCCGGGATGATGCGATGACTCTCGGTTTCCGGGCTTTTCGTGTTCCTGCATTCCCGGTCGCAGAGGGCTTCGCCGAAGCGTTCGCGCAGCAACATCTCAAGGAAGCGGCGTTGCTCCTCGCCCCGAGCACGCATCAGGTAGTACATGTCGTACCAGCGGGGCGGAAACTCATGTCTGGTGTCGTCGCCGGTGAGGCTGTAAATCACCGTTCCCGGCTTGTTGCCTTTCAGGACATTGTCTTTGTCCTCGATGTTGCGGTTGAAGATGTCGCGCCCCATCTCGGCATATTTGTTGACCATATAGTAGTTGGGGTAACTGGCACGAATAATGAAATCTGTGAGCATGATTGGTGATTGGTGAATAGTGAGTAGTGAATAGTGAATAGTGA
>JAFSKP010000038.1 GCA_017448905.1 Bacteroidales bacterium
GATTTGATTGTTGACAGAGAACGTTCTTCATGGAAAATAATTAACTAAAGTTTGACAAGTAAAATTATGCTCTAATTTTCAAGTGTTTTGATTCTTTGATTTTTTCAAGTATTTGTTTATCAGATAGAAATTTTTGTACAAGTTCTAAACATTATGCGTGAAATAAATCAAGAATGAACTTTTGAAGTTATTATCGACAATTGTGCATAAATTAAATTATTAACGTATGATTATTTACCTAAAATGTGTATGTTTGCATGTCAAATACCACAGAGCATGTATCTATTAGACTTTATAAATCAGTATCCTGTCGAAGTACATTGCAAGCTAAAATGGGGAAAAATGTGAGAATCGCAAGGTGTCACATGCTCAAAATAATGTAAAACGATAATCAATCAAGCACTACTGATTATGACTTCAAACGAAATACGTTCGCAGTTTCTAAAGTTCTTTGAGAGCAAGGGTCACCATGTCGTCCCTTCGGCTCCGATGGTTGTGAAGAACGACCCCACTCTTATGTTCACCAACGCCGGCATGAACCAGTTCAAGGACATATTCCTCGGCAACAGTCCGGCGCAATACCAGCGTGTGTGCGACTCGCAGAAGTGCCTGCGTGTCAGCGGCAAGCACAACGACCTCGAAGAGGTGGGCCACGACACCTACCACCACACCATGTTCGAAATGCTCGGCAACTGGAGCTTCGGCGACTACTTCAAGAAAGAGGCCATAGCCTACGGATGGGAGTTCCTCACCGAGGTGATGAAGATAGACAAGAACAGCCTCTATGTCACCGTCTTCGGTGGCGACGAGAAAGAAGGGCTCGCTATGGATACGGAGGCCTACGACTTCTGGAAAGAGCACATCGCCGAGGATCGAATCCTCAAGGGGTCGAAGAAAGACAACTTCTGGGAGATGGGCGACCAGGGGCCCTGCGGACCGTGCAGCGAGATCCACATAGACATCCGCGACGATGCAGAGAAAGCCAAGATGTCGGGCCGTGACCTCGTCAACAAAGACAATCCCCTTGTGATAGAGATATGGAACCTCGTCTTCATGCAGTACAACCGCAAGGCCGACGGAAGCCTTGAGCCGCTGAAAGCCAAGCATATAGACACTGGCATGGGCTTTGAACGCCTCTGCATGGTGATGCAAGGCAAGAAGTCGAACTACGACACCGATGTCTTCCAGCCTTTGCTTCAAGCCATTGCCGGGAAGGCTGGGCTTGTTTACGGTCAGAACGAGGAAGCCGACATAGCCATGCGAGTCTGTGCCGACCATCTGCGTGCCGTCAGCTTCTCCATCGCCGACGGCCAGCTGCCATCCAATGCCAAAGCGGGCTACGTGATACGCCGCATCCTGCGCCGCGCCGTTCGCTACGGATACACTTTCCTCGGCTTCAAGGAACCTTTCCTCAACACATTGGTTCCCACGCTCGTCGGTCAGATGGGCGGTCACTTCCCCGAGCTCAAGAAGCAGCAGGAACTCATCACCCGCATCATCCTCGAGGAGGAACAGTCGTTCCTCAAGACCCTCACCGGGGGCATCAGACGTTTCGAGGAGTACATCGCCAAGGCACTGGAGTGCGAGACCACCTGCGAGGCTTGCGAACAGAAAGTCAAGGTCGATAAGGTTATCGACGGTGCCTTTGCTTTCGAGCTATTCGACACCTACGGCTTCCCCATCGACCTTACGCAGCTCATGGCTGCCGAGAAGGGTTGGTCGGTCGACATGGAAGGCTTTGCCAAAGGCCTTGCTGAACAGAAAGACCGGTCGCGTGCCGCCGCCAAGACCGAGAGCGATGACTGGGTGGAGCTGATACCTGGTGCTGAGCAGCAGTTTGTCGGCTACGATGAGCTGGTCTGCGAAGTGAAAGTTATCCGCTACCGCCATGTCCGTGCCAAAGACCGCGAGTTCTACCAGCTGGTCTTCGACCGCACACCTTTCTACGGCGAGTCGGGCGGACAGGTGGGCGACCAGGGCAGCATCGGCTGCGGCGACGAAGTTATCCCCATTGTCGACACCAAGAAGGAAAACAACCTCATTGTCCATATCGTCACCAAGCTGCCTAAGGACCTTACGGCCACTTTCAAGGCCGAAGTCGACCGTTGCCGCCGCTTCGCTATCCAGTGCAACCATTCGGCAACACACCTCTTGCACAAAGCGTTGCGTAACGTCCTGGGCACACATGTCGAGCAGAAAGGCTCCAGCGTCGACGACCAGCGTCTGCGTTTCGACTTCTCGCATTTCGCCAAGCTCACCAAAGAGGAAATCCGTGAGGTGGAGAAGCAGGTCAACATCGACATCTGGCATGCCATGCCTCTCGAAGAACATAGGGCAATGCCCATCGACGAAGCCCGCAAGCTCGGTGCCATGGCCCTCTTCGGCGAGAAGTACGGCGAGTTTGTACGCGTCGTCAAGTTTGGCGACAGTGTCGAGTTCTGCGGCGGAACCCATACCGACAATACCGGCCACATAGGTTCGTTGCGTATTGTCAGTGAGGGTGCCATTGCTGCCGGCATGCGGCGTATAGAGGCCGTCACCGGTGGCGCTGCAATGCGTTATGTCGACGATATGCAGGATCAGGTTGAGAATGCAAGGGAGCTCCTCAAGAATCCCAAAGACCTTTCTGCTGCCATCCAGCGTCTGCAGGACGAGGCTGCCGAGCTGCGCTCGCAGGTGGCTACATTCCAGAAGGAAAGAGTGGCGTCTATCTGTCGTTCGCTCGGCGACGAGGTGAAACAGAGTCCACTTGTCGTGAAACGTATGGAGTGTGATGTCATGCAGCTGAAAGATGGCGTCATGCAGCTTCGGACGCAGTTCCCTGACATGGCCCTTGTACTTGGCAGTGTAGTCAACGACAAGCCGCAACTGATGATCTGCCTTGGCGAGAGCCGCGTGGCTGCCGGCAAGAATGCCGGCACCATCATTCGCACTGCAGGCAAGGAGATTCAAGGTGGCGGCGGTGGCCAGCCTGCATATGCCACAGCAGGAGGCAAGAACCCTGCCGGTCTCGACGAGGCGTTGCGTGTTGCCAAAGATGAAATCGAGAAGATGTGATAATGCTTAGTAACGTTTAAACTTTAAACTTTACTATTTGTGTAAACAATTCATACTATGCCTGATATATTGCAAGGTTCCCTTCGACGATACCATATCGAAGCTGTCGTTGACAGCAATCCTGTCGGCACTACATATCGTGCTTTCGCCCGCCGCAAGGCGGGCGAGGGCATTGTCCGACGCTATTTCGCCATAGTCGAGAAAACGGAGGGTGCATCGCAGACCGACTTCGATGACGCCATCCGTGAGACGGTGCTGACGTCACCGTTCCAGATACACAAAGAGGAAACCATTACGTATGGGGGTCGCAGTTATGTGGTTATGGCCAAAGGCGAGGCCGCAGGTGGCGCGAACCCAGTGTGGGGGAAGTTGCAGAACCGTGGTTACCTTATGCTTTTCCTGTCGGCGTTCATCCTCATCCTGATGATAGTCCGTCTTTTCCAGTCGCCAGCCGAAGAGAGGCCTATCGTGCCTGACGACGAGCATGCCGTCGAGTCGGTGGACTTGTAGCCCACAGGCTCTGTCTCATTTCTCGACGGTCAGCTTGGTGAACACGGCCTCCGGCACGTCGCGGTCGGTGTAGTGGCGGCTACATGTCGACTTCGAATAGTTATTGTCGATATAGATGCTGCCGCTGATTCTGCTGTTGGCCTTGAGGACGCGGTCGGCGCCATAGATGACTACCACGTTGTCGAAACTCTCGTTTGCGCGGGTCGTGTAGGAGCCTCCTGTCGAAGAGGGACTTGACAGTGCTACAGCATAACCCATCTCCGAGATGCCGTTGCATTCCTCGTAGTCGACCACTGTTCCGGTGAAGTCGAAGTCGTCGTGCTTGTCCTTGCATGCTGCAATTGCTGCCACAATAATCAATGATGTGGTTATTAACCGAATTGTTTGTCTCATGTGTTTCAATACTTAATAAAGTTTAAAGAATAAAGTTTACAGTTTAAAGAATTTCCCTCGCTTATTATCAGTAAAATAACTAGATTATTGTCACAACTTGTTTTTTGAACTTTGCTTATTGTGTTATTCCCGTACTCCGCTCACCGTTCTTACACCGCCACGTCGAACTCCCTGAGGGCGGTGTTGAGTGACGTCTTCTTGTCGGTGCTTTCTTTCCGTTGCCCTATTATCAGGGCGCAGCTCACCGAGTAGTCGCCCGCAGAGAAATGCTTGACGTAGCTGCCGGGGATAACCACGCTGCGGGGCGGCACATACCCCTGGTAGTGGAGAGGCTCGCTGTGGGTGACATCGATGATCTTGGTGCTCGCGGTGATAACCGTCCCGGCGCCCAGCACGACTTCGGCTCCGAGATGGACGCCCTCGACGACGATGCAGCGCGATCCGATGAAACAGTTGTCCTCGACGATGACGGGAGCGGCCTGGACGGGCTCAAGCACGCCGCCGATGCCCACGCCGCCGCTGAGGTGGACGTTCTTGCCTATCTGTGCGCAGCTGCCCACCGTGGCCCAGGTGTCGACCATGGTGCCGCTGTCGACGTAGGCGCCGATGTTGACGTAGCTGGGCATCATGACGACGCCATGTGCCAGGAATGAACCATAACGGGCCACCGCCGGCGGCACTACGCGTACGCCCTGCGCCGCGTAGCCATGCTTCAGCGGTATCTTGTCGTGGTATTCGAAAGGACCGGCCTCGCTGGTCTCCATGCCGCACAGCGGGAAATAGAGCAGCACGGCCTTCTTCACCCACTCGTTGACATGCCAGCTGCCGCCGTCGGGTTCGGCGACGCGTATCTGCCCCTTGTCGAGCTGCCCGATGACATGGGTGACGGCTTCACGCACATCGTCGCGCGACAACAGCTCCCTGTCGTCGAACGCTTGTTCAATGATATCTTGTGTCGACATATTTTTTCGAATGATTACAATAAATACCTTTTTTTTAAGTTTAACGTCCAAAGTAGTATCATATTGCTCAATGAAAAAAATAATTCCTTTGCTCTCTTTTTTTGCAGCAATCTCAGTCTTCAATCCTCAACTCTCAGTTCTCAACGCCCAGAACCGCGACGTGATGAGTGCTTACCAGCGCAATATGCAGCCGCTGCTTGAAAAGGTGAACAGCGCACCTACCGACAATGAGCGTTACAATGCCAACGAGCTGTTTGTACAGCTCTTCGACGAGGCTTTGCGTGTCGACGACTCGTTCGAATGGCAGTGGGACTTTGGCACCTCAGTGTCGGTACTCACCTCGTCCGACCGTCAGTTCCGCATCATCACATGGCCTGTGGTACGCGACAATGGCGAGTACGAGTGCTTCGGTTTCGTGCAGTCTTACAACGCGAAAAGTGAGCAATATGATGTCTATGTGCTGCACGACAAGTCGGATGAGATGATTTCCGCTAGCGAGCAGGTTCTCGACCCTGACAACTGGTATGGCAGTGTCTACCAGGAACTCATAGAAGCCAAGCACGACGGCAAGGTCAGCTACACTCTCCTCGGATGGACGGGTGTCAACGCCATGGTGCAACGCAAGGTCATCGAACCTATAATGTTCCGTGGCGGCTCGCGCCCCCAGTTCGGACAGGCCCTCTTCCGCCGCGAGAAAAACCTGCGCCGTGTTGTCCTCGAATACTCGAGCAATGCCATGGTCAACCTCAGGTATGACCAACAGATTGTGCGTACCTACGAGAACAAGAAGGTCAAGAAGAAAGGTCGCACCATCAACATGCAGGTGCCACGAGAGGAAAAGATGAAGATGATACTCTTCGACGAGGTGGCGCCGATGCTTCCCGGCATGGAAGGCCTTCCGCAGTACTATGCGCCTACGGGCACCGAATTGGCCTATATCTTCCGCGACGGCCGCTGGGAGCTGCGCGACAACGCCCAAGGTCGTCTCTCCGACCCCAAGCTCAACAAGGACTTCCAGCCGCTCCCCAAAGAGGACCCGGCCTACAAGGTGAAGTGAAAAGAAACACTTTTTGGCATGTTGGTGAGCAACTATGGCGAAAAAACTATTATTTTGTGTATCTTTGCGGCTGTTTTGATTACGGTATAAGTCTTGCAAGGCGTTATTTTAGAAAATATTAACAATCCTGAGGATTTGCGTAGGCTCCCGATTTCCGACCTTCCGGAGCTAGCCAACGAGCTACGCAGGTTCATCGTCGACACGTTGGCGACGCATCCGGGTCATCTGGCATCGTCGCTTGGTACGGTCGAACTCTGTATCGCCCTGCACTACGTCTTCAATACGCCCGACGACAAGATTGTCTTTGATGTCGGCCACCAGGCATACGCCCACAAAATCCTGACAGGGCGCAGGGACCTTTTCTCCACCATACGCACATATGGAGGCATCAGTGGATTCCCCCGCATGGACGAGAGTCCCTACGACGCCTTCGGAACGGGTCACAGCTCTACCTCCATCTCGGCGGCTCTCGGCATGGCCACCGCGTCGAAGCTGCAAGGCAACACATACCGTCAGCATATAGCCGTGATAGGCGACGGTGCCATGACTGGCGGCGAGGCTTTTGAAGCCTTGAACAACGCCGGTGTGTCGAAAGCCAATATGCTGGTGATACTCAACGACAACGGCATTTCTATCGACAAAGCGGTGGGAGGTCTCAGCAACTATCTGGTCGACATCACTGCATCGCCCAAATACAACAGGATAAAGGAGCAGGTGTGGCGTCGGACGGGTGGTGACAACGGCCCGTCGCGTGGGCACAACTTCATTTCCAAGACACTCTCGGCTTTCAAGTCGTCGCTCCTCGACAGTGCCAATCTCTTCGAGTCGCTGGGGTTCCGCTATTTCGGTCCTGTCGACGGGCATGATGTGGGCCGTCTCGTCGACGTGCTGTCGCAACTCAGGAACATCGGAGGCCCCAAGCTGTTGCATATTATCACCACCAAGGGCAAGGGCATGCCCGAGGCCGAACGTAACCCCGTGACGTACCACGCCCCGGGACTCTACGATGTCGAGACAGGCCTACAGCTCAAAGGCGACACAAGCAACCAGCCGCTCAAATACCAGGATGTCTTTGGTCACACCATCATCGAACTTGCCGAGAAGAACCCCAAAATCGTCGGCATCACGCCGGCAATGCCCACAGGCTGTTCGCTCACCATGATGATGGAACAGATGCCCGACAGGGCATTCGATGTAGGCATTGCCGAGCAGCATGCCGTGACTTTTGCCGCAGGGCTTGCCGCCCAGGGGATGATTCCTTTCTGCAACATCTATTCGTCGTTCATGCAGCGTGCCTATGACCAGATAATACATGATGTGGCACTGCAGCAACTGCCGGTAGTCATTTGCCTTGACCGTGCCGGCCTGGTCGGCGACGACGGCCCTACGCACCATGGTGCCTTCGATATTGCTGCCCTACGCCCCATACCGAACCTCACCATCTGCGCGCCTATGGACGAGCATGAGTTGCGCAACATGATGTTTACCGCCCAGCAGGACGATATGGGGGCTTTCGTCATACGCTACCCTCGCGGGCTTTCGGTGCATCCCGACTGGCGCAATGCCATGGAACCCATTCCCCTAGGCAAGGGCCGTTGCCTCACCGAGGGCGAGCACGTGGCTATCCTCACCATCGGGCATGTCGGCAACGAAGCCGTCAAGGCAGTCCACGACCTTGCTGCAGAGGGCATTCATGTGGGACATTACGATATGCGTTTCGCGAAACCTCTTGACTTCGGGCTACTTGCCCGTTTGGTTTTGGACTATGATGACATCATCACCGTCGAGGACGGCTGTCTGCAGGGCGGCTTTGGCAGTGCTGTCGTCGAGGCGCTGCATGGCAGCTTCGAAGGTCGGATTGCACGTCTCGGGATCCCCGACAGTTTCGTGAAACACGGTCCGGTGGCTCGTCTGATGGCGGACTGCGGTTTCGATTCCGAGGCTATCAAACGAACCGTCAGGATGCTTCTCTGATGTGTTTTTGCTCTCGACTGAAAAAAAAATTTGTCAGTCCGATTTTTTGTTGTATCTTTGCTTTGCATTCTTTTTTCATACGTGTTTGTACGACAATACGATATGGGATTTTATGCTGTTTTGGTCCTCTGAAAATGTACTAATATTAATTAATATTCAAAAATATGACACCTTCACACATCGAACACATTGGTATTGCTGTTACCAATCTGGAAGAAGCCATCAAGTACTGGGAAGAGGTGATGGGCCTCAAATGCTATGCCATTGAGGAGGTCACCGACCAGAAAGTAAAGACCGCCTTTTTCAAAATCGGCGACGTGAAAATAGAGCTCCTGGAGCCTACCTGCCCCGAAAGCACCATAGCCTCGTTCATCGAGAAGAACGGTGGCAAGGGTGGCATGCACCACATTGCTTTCGCCGTCGAAGACACCGACGCAGCCCTTAACGAGTGCAAAGAAAAGGGAGTACGCCTCATCGACCAGCAGTCGCGTGGTGGCGCTGAAGGTCTCCATATCGGCTTCCTCCACCCCAAGAGCACCCTTGGTGTGCTGACAGAGCTTTGCTGCAAATAACATGTGAACGCCTGAATGCTTGATTGCGTGAATGCTTGAGTGGCTACGCAGTCAGACAATCAGACAATCAAGCAGTCAATCAATCAAGCAATCAAACAATCAAGCAATCAAACAATCAAACAATCATAAAAATGGCATTTGAAGAAAAAATAAAGGAACTTCTCGACAAACGCAGCGAGGCTAAAATCGGCGGAGGTCAGAAGCGTATCGACAAACAACATGAGCAGGGCAAGCTTACCGCCCGTGAGCGTATCGCCCTCCTTCTCGACGAGGGCTCGTTCGAAGAGTTCGACATGTTTGTCACCCATCGTTGCACCAATTTCGACATGCAGAAGCAGTCGTTCCTTGGCGACGGCGTCGTCACCGGCTACGGTACCATCGAGGGCCGTCAGGTCTATGTCTTTGCCCAGGACTTCACGGTATTTGCCGGTTCGCTTTCCGAGACCATGTCGCTCAAGATCTGCAAGATTATGGACCAGGCCATGAAGGTCGGAGCACCTGTCATCGGACTCAACGACTCGGGCGGAGCGCGTATCCAGGAGGGCTGCAACTCGCTGGCCGGCTTTGCCGAAATCTTCGAGCGTAACATCCTTGCATCGGGTGTGGTGCCTCAGATTTCAGCCATCTTCGGTCCCTGCGCCGGCGGTTCGGTCTATTCTCCGGCACTTACCGACTTCATCCTCATGTCGAAAGAGAACAGCTATATGTTCCTCACAGGACCCAAGGTGGTGAAGACCGTCACCGGCGAGGATGTCACTGTCGACAAGCTCGGCGGAGCCCAGGTGCACGCCTCCAAGTCGGGTGTCGCCCATTTCGTCGGCGAGACCGAAGAAGAGACGCTGAAACTCATCCGCGACATTATCAGCTACATACCTTCCAACAACTTCGAAGAGGCTCCCTACAAGCCTACAGAGGATCCCATCGACCGTCTGGAGGACAGCCTTAACAGCATAATCCCCGAAAACCCCAACCAGGCATACGATGTCAAGGACATCATCAACGCCATTGTCGACGACGGCAAGTTCCTCGAAGTCCATGAGAAATTCGCCCCCAACCTGGTGGTCGGTTTTGCCCGTTTCGGCGGTGTCAGTGTCGGTCTTGTCGCCAACCAGCCCAAGTCGATGGCAGGTGTCCTCGACTGCAACAGCAGCCGCAAGGGTGCCCGCTTCGTCCGCTTCTGCGATGCCTTCAATATCCCGCTGGTGACCCTCGTTGACGTTCCCGGCTTCCTTCCCGGCACAGGCCAGGAATATGCCGGTGTCATCGCTCATGGTGCCAAGTTCCTCTTCGCCTACGGCGAGGCCACTGTGCCAAAGGTTACCGTCACCCTCCGCAAGTCGTACGGCGGCGCACATATCGTCATGTCGTGCAAGCAGCTGCGTAGCGACATCAACTATGCATGGCCCACGGCACAGATCGCCGTCATGGGAGCCAGCGGTGCCACCGAGGTGCTTCAGGGTCGCGCCCTCAAGGAGATTACAGACCCCGAGGAGAAGGCCAAGTTCATCGCAGAGAAGGAGAAGGAATACAACGACCAGTTCGCCAACCCGTACAATGCTGCCAAGTATGGCTACATTGACGACGTCATCGAGCCGCGTAATACCCGCTTCCGCGTCATCCGTGCCCTCCAGGCACTTGCCACCAAGAAGGAAAGCCTTCCGCTCAAGAAACACTGCAACATACCGCTCTAGAAGCCCTAGACAGTCTAGAAGCTCTAGACAGTCTAGACAATCTAGACAGTCTAGACAGTCTAGACAATCTAGACAATCAAAAAAAAACCTTTAAAATCAACATAAAACAAAAAATGAAAAAAGCTTTATTTTCCGGATTCCTTGGAATCGCTTTCGCCTTTGCTATGGTTGCCTGCAATGGCAGTGCAAAGAACAATGACTCTGTTGCCGACAATGAGCAGCCCGCCTGCGAACAGGCCGAGGAGCATCAGTGCATGCATCATTGCCAGATGACATGTCCCGACAGCGTCTGTCTGGCTGCCAACTGCGAGAACTGCACTTGCCCCGAAGACAGCCCCTGCCACAAGAAAGCTGCCTGCCAGGGTGACAGCACCTGCCACAAGGATGCCGCCTGCGCCGACAAGAAAGACTGCTGCAAGAAACAGCAGGGTGAAGGCTGCTGCAAAAAGCAGCAGGGCGAAGGTTGCAAGAAAGAGTGCGAGAACCACAAGAACTAATATGGCTATCGCCCTTGCAACGACACAATGCTTATTTATAGACCTGTGGCCTTAATCCTGGCCATAGGTCTATAGAAGGCATCGGACGTCAAACCATAAACGTTAAACTTCAAGAAAATGAATATTATAAATAAGATTCTGTCAGTCAGCATTCTTGTGGCAGCGATGACTGCGGCTCCACTGTGGGCCCAGACCTCAACATCGCCCAATGATACTGTCTTGACCCATTTCGAAACCAACAATCCGCAGAGTGACATTGGCGTCGATGTCAGCGACTTTGTTGCTGTTCCGGCATGTTATGTGAGCACGCAGGACCTCTTCGTGGTTATCGACAGCATCGATAACAGCGTGGACATGATTTTCCGAAGAGACAAGATGTTGTTCGACACTACTATAAGGGTGTCTGCCGACATTGCCGTTGGACGCCACGACCTTAACAACATTCTGCGTGTCAAGAGCGTCGGATACCTCGACGGTTATGTTGTCTTCCTTGCCTCTTCAAAGAAGGACTCCTCCTATCTGGCTGTGGTCGACATGGATGGCAATGTCGTCAACCGTGTTGATTTTGCCTGCTGCTCCCACTCTTTTAAGATCTTCCCCGACGAGATTGTCATCTTCGGCAAGAACCAGGTGGGATACGACATCATCTCTCTCGACCTGACGCAAGGTGTTGCAAACATCAGCGGTGACGAGGGTCACCTCACTCGCCTCCACTATCATGTACCCAAGCAGTCGGAACGCATCAGGGAGAGCGACCCCATCGGTATAGGCCTCACCGTTGTCGCAGTCTCGGTGGTGTTCCTGGCCCTGCTCTGCATCTCGCTGATACTTAAAGGCTATGGCAAACTTATCATCAAGACGCAGGACCGCAAGGCCAAGAAGGCTGCCCCGGCTGATGCCGCCGATGCCCCCAAGCCGTCACAGACCTCGGGCGAGATCTACGCAGCCATCGCTGCCGCCATCTACATGTACGACGAGGAACTGCACGATGACGAGAACACGGTAATCACCATCGAGAAGGTGGAACGCGCCTGGACCCCCTGGAACGCCAAGTTCTACAACATGAACCAATATTTTAGAAATAGAAGATAAACAATTAGTTTAGAACTGTATATGAAAAATTTTAATTTCAAAATAAACGGCACTAAATACTCTGTCGACATCAACGAGGTTGAAGGTCAGGAGATTTCGCTCGATGTCAACGGTACCCCTTACAAGGTTACGGTCGACAAGGAAATGAAAAAGAAACAGGTAACCGTCACGACACGCACTGCTTCGCAGGTCAGTGCCGCACCCAGTGGCGTCGTCCAGACCTCCGCACCTGCCTCGAAAGGTTCGAAGGTCACCACCCCGCTCCCGGGCACCATTCTTGACGTCTTCGTCAACGTGGGCGACAAGGTGAAGGCCGGCCAGACCGTCGTCCTCCTCGAAGCCATGAAGATGGAGAACAATATTGAGGCCGATGTCGATGGTACCGTCACCGAGGTGAAGGTACGCAAAGGCGACTCGGTCCTCGAAGGCGACGTCATGGTTGTCATCGGATAAACTATTGTTTAACGTTTTACGTTTGCTGATTGAACGTAAAACTTAAAACGTAAAACCCAAAACAAAAAAACAATGAATATTCTTGCTTCAGGTGGTTTCATGGACTTCATGCAGACGCAGCTGGTGCAGTTTCTCCACTACACCGGTTTCGCCAATGTCGAATGGGGCCACATAATAATGATTTTAATAGGCTTGGTTTTCATCTTCTTGGGTATCAAGAAGGAATTCGAGCCTCTCCTGCTTGTGCCAATCGGATTTGGCATGATTGTGGGTAATATCCCGTTCTATCCTGGACTGAAGATAGGTATTTATGAGGACGGCTCGGTGCTGCATATCCTCTATCATGGAGTGCAGAACGGCTGGTATCCTCCGCTCATCTTCCTTGGCATCGGCGCCATGACCGACTTCTCGGCAATGCTCAGCAATCCCAAGCTTATGCTTATCGGTGCCGCCGCCCAGGTGGGTATTTTCGCTGCATACATGGGCGCTCTGGCACTCGGCTTTGCACCCAACGAGGCTGGTGCTATCGGTATCATCGGCGGTGCTGACGGTCCTACGGCCATCTTCCTGTCGTCGCAGTTGGCTCCCGACTTGATGGGTGCCATCGCCGTGTCGGCATATTCCTATATGGCGTTGGTGCCAGTCATCCAGCCGCCTATCATGCGATTGCTGACTACCAAGAAGGAACGCACCATCCGCATGCGTCCGCCGCGTCAGGTGACCAAGCTCGAGAAGATCTCGTTCCCCATCCTTGGCCTCATCTTCTGTGCTTTCATCGTTCCCTCGGGTCTGCCGCTGCTCGGCATGCTCTTCTTCGGCAACCTGCTGAAGGAGTGCGGCGTGACCAAACGTCTCTCCGAGGTGGCCTCCAACGCCATCGTCAACGTCTGCACGCTGCTCATAGGCATCACTGTCGGCGCCTCGACACAGGCCACCACGTTCCTCACCGGACGTTCGGTCCTGATTTTCGCCCTGGGTGCCGGTTCGTTTATTGTTGCCACCTTCTTTGGCGTTCTTTTCGTCAAGATTATGAACCTCTTCCTCAAGGAGGGCAACAAAATCAACCCCCTCATCGGCAACTCCGGTGTCAGTGCCGTGCCGGATGCAGCACGCGTGTCGAACAACGTGGGACTTGAGTACGACAAGACCAACTACCTGCTCCAGCACGCCATGGGTCCCAACGTGGCCGGCGTTGTCGGTTCAGCTGTCGCTGCCGGTATCCTGCTCGCATTCCTCCACTAATAGTGAATAGTGAA
>JAFSKP010000039.1 GCA_017448905.1 Bacteroidales bacterium
AGTCCTCGATACCTTTACTGCATACTGTCATCACATTCATTCTTTGAATACGACAACAGTTATGCAAAAGGAGCAAAAATGCCCAGAGGGGATAAACGGAAAGTAATGGAATACACACTACCTATTCCATCCCTTGCAGAGCAACAGAGAATAGTTGATATCCTCGACCGTTTCGACACCCTCACCAACGACCTGTCCCAAGGTCTTCCGGCGGAGATTGAGGCACGACAGCAGCAGTACGAGTATTACCGAGACAGGCTGCTAACCTTCAAAAGAAAGTCGGAGTAATCAGAATAATCGGAATAATCGGAATAATCGGAATAATCGGAATAATCAGAAAAATCAGAAAAATATGAGTAATCAGCATCTTTTCTTGCCGCAGCATGGGCACTATAGTCATTTGAGGGTGTACAAGGTGGTGGAGGCGCTCTATGACTTGACCTACCTCTTCTGTCAGCGTTTCCTGCCGCCTTACGGCGACCGCACGGTCGATCAGATGGTGCAGGCTGCCCGCAGCGGCAAGCAGAACATCGCCGAAGGCAACCAGGCGGCAGCCACCTCGTCGGAGACTGAGATAAAACTCACCAATGTGGCCCGCGCCAGCCTGGAGGAGCTGCTCGACGACTACGAGGACTACCTGCGCACTCGCTCGCTGCCTATTTGGGGCATGCAGCACCCGCGCATGGCTTCGCTCCGCCAATGGACCAGGAGCAAGGCATTCTTTGACCAATACAAGGACAAGGGCACACAGCTCACCGACGAGGAATTCGCCAACCTCTGCATCACGCTCTGCCACCAAGCCATCTATATGCTGGGACAGCTGCTCAAGACACAGCAGAACCGCTTCGTGACCGAAGGCGGCATAAAAGAACAGATGCACAAAGCACGCACCGGCTATCGACAGCAGCAAGACGCCGAGCTGGAAACCCTACGCCAAGAGAACGCCACGCTGCACCAGCAAGTGGCAGAGCTGGAGGCAAGGCTGAGGGAGATGAGCAATCTGAGTAATCAGAATATTCAGAATATTCAGAGTAATCAGAGTAATCAGAGTAATCAGAATAATCAGAATAATCAGAGTTTTTGATGGCACAATACAACATCATAGCCGAAAACGAGGAATACACCGTCGTCAGTGAGTACGAGACCGTGTATGGGGCACCCGACCAATACCAGAGCGAGGCGGCACTTGAAAAGGATTTCATCAAGACCCTGACGGAACAGGGATACGAGTACCTACCCATCCACGAGGAGAAGGACTTGGTGGATAACCTCCGAAAGCAGTTGGAGAGTCTGAACAACTACACCTTCACCGACGACGAGTGGGAGCGTTTCTTCAACGAGAGCATAGCGAACAAGAACGACGGCATCGAGGCAAAGACATCCAAGATACAGGAGGACCACATCCAAGTCCTGAAACGTGATAACGGCGAGAGCAAGAACATCTACCTCATAGACAAGAAGAGCATCCACAACAACTACCTGCAAGTCATCAACCAGTATGAGGAGCATGGCGGCATACACGACACACGGTATGATGTATCGATCCTGGTCAATGGTCTCCCGCTGGTGCATATCGAACTGAAACGGCGTGGCGTGCAACTGAAAGAGGCGTTCAACCAGATAAACCGTTATCAGCGGGACAGTTTCTGGGCCGGATGTGGATTGTACGAGTATGTGCAGATTTTCGTCATCAGCAACGGCACCAACACCAAATACTACTCCAACACCACCCGTGCAAACCACATCAAGGAACAGCAGCAGGGCGGCAAGAGCAAGTCGAAGAAGACCAGCAACTCGTTTGAGTTCTCGTCGTTCTGGGCCGACAGCAACAACCGGCCCATCCTCGACCTCATCGACTTCACCAAGACATTCTTTTCAAAGCACACCCTGTTGAATGTCCTGACCAAATACTGTGTCTTCACCACCGAAAGGATGTTGTTGGTGATGAGACCCTATCAGATTGCAGCCACGGAGCGTATCATTGAGCGGATAAACATAGCAAACAACTACAAGCTCTACGGCAAGATTGAGGGCGGCGGATACATCTGGCACACCACAGGCAGCGGCAAGACCCTGACCTCGTTCAAGACGGCACAACTGGCATCACGGCTGGACTACATCGACAAGGTGTTGTTCGTGGTCGACAGGAAAGACCTCGACTACCAGACGATGAAAGAGTACAACCGTTTTGAGGAAGGGGCGGCCGACAGCAACTCATCCACGGCCGTACTCGGGCGGCAGTTGGAGAACAGGGACCGCAGCGGGGCATACCACAACTACCGTATCATCATCACCACCATACAGAAACTGTCCATCTTCGTGCAGAAGAACAAAGGGCACGAGATATTCCAAAAGCACGTGGTCATCATCTTCGACGAGTGTCATCGTAGCAACTTTGGCGAGATGCACACGGCAATCACCAAGAACTTTAAGCGGTACCATCTGTTCGGTTTCACCGGCACACCCATCTTTGCAGCGAATGCAAGCACAGGCGGCAACATACAGTTGAAGACCACCCAACAGGCGTTTGGCGACAAGCTGCACACCTACAGCATCGTCGATGCAATAGGCGACGAGAATGTCCTACCGTTCCGTATCGACTATGTGAATACCGTGAAGCAGAAGGAGGGCATCCAAGACAAGCAGATTTCGGCAATCGACCGAGAGAAGGCGATGGCGGCGCCCGAGCGTGTGGAAGAGGTGGTGAGATACATCCTCGAACACTTCGACCAGAAGACCAAGCGTACATCCTACTACTCGTTCCGAACCACCCGGAACATCAGCGAGGTGGCGAGTGCAGGCAGAGGCAAAGAGGTGAAGGAAGTGAAGATGGTGCAGAAACTACTCGGGTTTAATGCAATGTTTGCAGTGGCATCCATCCCGATGGCCAAGGCGTACTACAACGAGTTCAAGCGTCAGCAGGAGGCACTGCCCGAAGCACAGCGTTTGAAGATAGCGACCATCTACTCCTACGGTGCAAACGAGGAGGAGACCCTCGGCATACTGCCCGAAGAGAACCCCGAAAGCACCACCAATCTCGACCAGCAGAGCAGGGATTTCCTCGACGGAGCAATCAAGGACTACAACCGTATGTTCGGCACCAACTACGACACCAGCAGCGAGCGGTTCCAGAACTACTACAAAGACCTTTCGTTGAGGATGAAAAACCGTCAGGTGGATTTGTTGATTGTGGTCAATATGTTCCTCACCGGTTTTGATGCAACCACTCTGAACACCCTGTTCGTTGACAAGAACCTCCGTCAGCACGGACTCTTGCAGAGTTATAGCAGAACCAACCGAATACTGAACTCCATCAAGACCTTTGGCAACATTGTCTGTTTCCGTAATCTGCAACAAGAGACCGACGATGCAATTGCACTGTTTGGCGACAAGGATGCAAGCAGCATCGTCCTGTTGAAAGACTTCAACTCCTACTACAACGGGTACGACACACCGGGCGGCAAGCACTGCCCGGGTTATGCAGAACTGGTGCAGCAGTTGAAGGAAGAGTTCCCCGACCTGCCTGCCTGTAGGCAGGCGAGTGAGCAGGAAGAAAGGCGGTTCATCGGATTGTTCGGAAGTCTCCTGAAATCCATCAACGTCCTGCAAGCGTTCGACCAGTTCGAGGGCAAGCAGCTCCTCACCGACGGACAGATGCAGGACTACCAATCACACTACTTGGATTTGAGGGACAAGTGGAGAAAGAGAACCTATGTGGATAAGGAGGTGATAAACGACGACCTCATCTTTGAAATCGAGCTCATCCGTCAGGTGGAGATAAACATCGACTACATCCTGATGTTGGTGCAGCAGTACCACGACAGCAATTGCAAGAACAAAGAGATACTGACGAGCATATTCAAGGCAATCGGGGCAAGTATGAACCTCCGTAGCAAGAAAGAACTCATCGAGAGTTTCATTGAGACCGTCAATACCGAAGAGGATGTGAATGGGGCGTGGGAGGAATATGTGAAACGGAAGAGAGAGGAAGACCTTTTGGCCATCATCAAAGAAGAGAGGTTGAAGACGGCAGAGACCAAGAAGTTTATCAGCAATGCATTCCGGGACGGACAGTTGAGGACCACCGGAACCGACATAGACAAGATACTCCCGGCAATGTCGAGATTTGGTGGCAGTGGCGGCAACCGTAGTTATATCAAAACATCCGTCATCCGAAGGTTGAGTGAGTTTTTCGAGAAGTATCTGGGCCTGTAGAAACCACGAGACCAATTTGAAACTAAAAGATAATCCAGATGCCGACGACAACGATAACGACAACCCCGACGACAGCCTTCTCCTGGTAATCTACTATGCCTCCCTCGACGAGGCTCTCCTCTCCATATCTCATTTCAAGCGAAGCGACGCCTTCGCAACGCTCCAGACACCTCCCCGCTGGAGCGATTCAAAATTGGTCGTCTACCTCGCCTTCTACAACCCCCTTTCAAACCTTTCCAGACCCACCACGGCAACAACTCTTTGACCCCCTTGTGTGCCATATGGTTCGCAGGCGCCCTCGCCTGCGGCCTCCCTCGCAGAACCCCTCGCCCGTCTACCAACCAGTTTCATTCAGACGTGTCCTTCAGACTATGCTCGTCTTGCATATAGAACGCCAAACATGCGGCTTTCTTTTGCCTGATTCTGACTGCGTCAGCCAATTATTATCATTCGTCTGTGTTTGAATCCAAAATTTTCATGTATATTTGCAAATTGATTTTACTTTGTTTTTGGGTGAATTATTTGGCTTATGGCGTTATCTAAAATACATTATATCAATAGAAATTGTCCAGACAAATGGAACGGCGATGTTTTGCAGTCGGTGAAATACTACAATGAGTGGTTTATGAATTTTGCTCCAGCAACATACATAGAGGCGCGAAGCAATGCCATTGAGAGGGTGGATGAAATGTTGCAGGCCACAGATAGTTTTAATCAGTTGTCAGTGCAGTCGCTCAAGGATATGCCAGACTCGTTGGCCATATTGAGAATGTCCACAACTCCGCCAATTGCAAGAGACCGTTTGGCCGGATTGGCCGGTGTCAGCAGGGTTTTTGTCAAAAGCATGGAGAGTGGACAATTGCCTCCGCGAATGCAGGAAAACATGCTCCAGTCGTCCATTGCCAAAATACTTGAAATCGTCAATCGCCTTTTGGATAGAGAAATAATGCCATGGCTAAAGGATAGGAAAACGCCTACAGAGAAAGAACGCCTGCTTGCGGCGTCAATCATTGCCGACCGCTTATGTGGTTCGTTGGCAGACCCCATTATCAGGAATGAACAGGAGCGTAGGCAGCTGCAAAGCATTAAAGAGTATCTGCTGGCAAAAGGTTATAAACAGGTTGATCCTAAGGAAATCGATGATACTGTTTTGATGCAGGCAGGAACATTTGCCGTACACATGAATGTCCCGGTACGTATCAGCGAGTCGCAAGAGGTTAAAATGCCCGTTGATGTCGCTGTCAAACGTCGTAATGCCCGTGGTGTTGAGATGCCCATATTAATTGAGTGCAAATCGGCAGGCGATTTCACCAACACCAACAAGCGCCGTAAGGAAGAGGCTACCAAGATGGGACAACTCCGTGGAACATACGGCAATGGCGTGGAGTTTGTACAGTTTCTCTGTGGCTATTTCGACAGCGGCTATCTCGGATACGAGGCAGCAGAGGGTATCGACTGGGTATGGGAACACCGTATTGATGATTTCGCTAAACTGGACTTGTGAAAAATGCTAGAGATTGAAACAGAACGCAAAAAGTTGCAAGAGCATCTCGACTCTTTGAAGAGCCAGCGGGAACGTAATGTCATGGGCCAGTTCTCCACGCCATATCCGTTGGCAGAAGATATAATGCGATATCTCAAATCCCTAGTAGGCACTGAAGAAACATCCCTCTTCGAACCCTCGATAGGCACCGGTGTCTTCTATTCGGCGTTTGCCGATACTTTCGGGATTGGCAGCAAGGCATTGGGTATTGAGATAGACAGTCACTATTATGCCCCTTCATCTGACTTGTGGCGCAATTACCCCCTGGAGATAAGACATGAAGATTTCTTCACTGCACGGCCTGACAGGCAGTTCCCGCTGATAGTGGCGAATCCGCCATACGTCCGGCATCATCACATCGGCAAGGAACTAAAGCAGCGGCTGCAGGCTTTGTCTCTGCAAAGAACGGGCGTTATAATGTCAGGACTGTCAGGGCTATATTGCTACTTCCTCATCCTGTCGGAGGTATGGCTGCAACCGGGAGGCATTTCTTGCTGGCTTATTCCGAGCGAGTTTATGGATGTCAATTACGGGAAAGCGTTGAAACAGTATCTGCTTGAAAATGTAGACTTGATTAGGATTCATCGTTTTCAAGCCGACGATCTCCAGTTCTCCGATGCTCTGGTCAGTTCCTGTGTGGTTGTGTTTCGCAAGGCTGAGCCCAATCGTGAAACAGAGATAGTTTTTTCTTTGGGCGGAAGCCTTTGTAAACCGACACGCAGTAAGCATATTAAGAGGGACGAAATCCATGCGGCACAAAAATGGACGGGATTGTTTGATGATGAATTTCAGGAGGAAACGTGTACTGACATTCTAGGCAACTATTTCACAGTCAAACGGGGTATTGTTACAGGAGGCAATGATTTTTTTATAGTTGACCAATCGACCATTGATAAATATGGCATAGACAAGTTATTCCTGCGTCCTATCCTGCCCAGTCCGCGCTATATTAGTGGCAATGTGGTGGAAGAAGTCAAGGGCGGAATGCCAGACACAGAGCAACAATGTTTTTTGTTCAGTTGCAATTTACAGGAAAACATTTTGAAAAAATCCTATCCTGGCACGTGGGAATATATCTGTCACGGTATTTCGCAAGGTGTTCCCAAAGGATATGTCTGCAGTCGTCGCACACCTTGGTATTCATGCGAAGACAGGTTGCCCGCATCGATTGTTGTTCCATATATGGGACGTTCTGGCACGGGCAACCGCATGTTCAGGTTCATACTGAACAAATCCAAAGCCCTCACCACCAATGTCTATCTTTTGCTATATCCTAAACCACAATATGAGAAACTGTTGTCCGACCAAGATGTACTATTGCAAGTGTGGAAAGCGCTGAACACAATACCTCCTGACCGAATTGCAAGGGGTGGCAGGTTCTATGGCGGCGGTTTGCGTAAAATGGAACCAAACGAGCTTATGAGCATCCCTGCGGGGGAATTAAACAACTTGTTGCGAGGACCATCCTATGGAGTACAGCTGTCAATCAGCGGAGTCTAGTTGAAAAATAAAATCGGCTATCGCTTCCATTGCCTCTTCCGAGAAGGTCTCCTCGATTAGCATGTACTCGTCGGGGGAGCCTGTCTCGCAGTGCTGGAAGAGATGGTTCAGCCCGGGCAGCTCGCGGCAGTCGGCCTGCGGGCAGAGGGTCTTGATGCGGTCAAGGTTAGGCCGTGGTAGCACCTGGCAGTCCTTAGAGCCATTTAGCGCCAGGACGGGACATTGCACCTTGGGCAGGTACACGGCCGGGTCGAGGACGAGAAAACTCTGCA
Organism: Bacteroidales bacterium; assembly: GCA_017448905.1. GTDB lineage: Bacteria > Bacteroidota > Bacteroidia > Bacteroidales > P3 > Colimorpha. The sequence goes on from JAFSKP010000039.1 coordinate 7,531, forward strand.
TCCAGCGGCTGCCGAGCTGCTGCTTGATGGCTGCTGCGGTGCCGCGCCCCAGGCTGATGCTCTCCGTCTGCTCCTTGCTGAGGCCGGTGGTGTGGCGGTCGATGACGGCTTTGTATTCCTTCTGGCTGCTGCCTGCGGGCATGGTCAGCAGCGCGCGCATGCAGGCGGTGCGTATTGCCAGCAGGCTGTCGCTCACGTCGGCGGCGCGGTAGATGGCATCGTTCTGCCGCAACAGCACGTCGAGGCCTGTGCATCCCTGCCCGGCCATCATGACGACAAACCTGACCTCCTTGTTTTTCGCTGCCACCATGGGTGCTATGGCGCCGCCCTCGCTATGGCCGCCGATGCCGAGACGGCTGCGGTCTACATGCTTGTTCGCGCTCACTGCAAGGAACATGGCTTCCGCATCCTCCGCAAAAAGCCATGTGTCGGCGCTGTCTAGCGCACCGGTGCTTTTGCCAACTCCGCGGTCGTCGTAGCGCAGCACGGCGATGCCACGGCTCGCCAGATAGTCGGCGAGCACCAGGAATGGCTTGTGCTGCATGATTTCCTCGTCGCGGTTCTGCTGTCCGCTGCCGCTGACAAGCACTATGCAGGGGAATGTGGATTGTTGCCGCAGGCGAGGCGCATGCGTACCAGGCATACCACGCGGAATGCTCAGGCTCCCCTCCAGGTGCACCCTGTTGCCCTGGCTGTCGGTATAGTCGGCGGTGACGGTATCCTCGTCGAAACGGTACGGCGGTTGCGGTGTCTGAGGCCTGCGGAGTTGGAAGAGTGTGTCGGTGGGGTTGAAGGTGACGGCCTCTTTCAGAAGGCCCTGTCGCCAGGTCCCGGTCCAGGTGCTGTCGTGCCGTGCGAGGGTGGCTTTGAAGCCGATGCTGCTGCATTCCATCCGTAGGGTGTCGCCATGCAGCGACCACTTGCTTGCCGGTATGGGGTCGCCGCTCTGCAATGGGCTGTAGAGGCTGACGTTGCTGTCGGTGAGGTGCAGGCAGAGCACCAGCCCCGTCTTCTGGCTCATGGCGGTGTACCATTGCGCCTGTGCCGCCAGTGCCATGCACAGCAGCAGTGCCGTTGCTGTTATCTTTTTCATCGTATGTGAAACCTGTTGTACAAGCGTAATAACTAACGGGTTGGTGGAATTATTATGGAGAGAACATTATTTTTCGAAAAAAAGCATATTTGCCCGTTGTTTCTTGTCGGTCACCTTTGACGAAAATGATGAATGATTGATTGATAATTATGTAGCAATCAACGGTGTGTGAATGTTTGCAGTCTTTTTTCTCAAGCAATCGGTTATATTATATGTATTTTTTGTAAATTTGCAGCATCCTTGGAGTGCAGGCGGCTCGCCTGCAACTTCAACAATAACAGACAATAACAAAGTTGTTATATAGAAGCCTGAAAAAAGCATTTCTTATGTCTACAGCGCAATTGAACAACCTTTGGGCTTACATCGACGGCATGTCGCTCAAAAAGAAAGACCGGGAATGGCTTGCCGACAAGCTGTTGAACCCCTCGACAAAGGAATTGGAGACACTTCGCCAGCAGGAGTATGTGAAGGAGTCGCTGACTCGTGCACTGCAGGAAGTGCAAGCCGCAAAACGTGAAGGTCGCCAGTTGAAGAGTGTCGATGTATTTCTTGCCGAACTTGAATTGGAGGAGACCGTATGACGGTGAGAATATTCACTCTGGACGAGTTTGAGCGTCAAGCTCGTCGGATGTCTAAAAAGTACAAGTCTCTAAAAAGTGACATTGTATCATTGGTGGAACAACTTCAGAAGAACCCTTTCCGTGGACAGGATTTGGGTGGCGGTGTGCGCAAAATACACATGGCCATCAACTCTAAGGGAAAAGGCAAAAGTGGGGGAGCACGTGTGCTGACACTCAATATCCTGGTTAGCGGTAATGCCGATGTGACGTTACTGACCATCTACGACAAAAGTGAGATGGAAAATGTCAGCGACCAATACATTGAATCGCTCGTAAGAGAGGTGATGAAATAATCCATAAAACATATATGATGAACAGAATCGAAACTCATCCTATTCTCGACATCCCCCGGCCGGAGGTTGTCGAATTTTTGTTCAACGGCAAGCCCGTGCAGGGTTTGAGAGGCTACACCATCGCCGCAGCCCTCCATCAGGCAGGCTTCCCCGTCCACAGCCACTCCATCGACGGCAAACCACGCAGCCTCGAGTGCGGCATCGGCAAGTGCGGCGCCTGCGAAATGCTCGTCGACGGCAAGATTCGCCGCATCTGTATCACGCCAGTCGACAACGTCCGCGAAGTCCGTGAGCTCGACAAGGAGTATATGCCCGACGCTCTCCCCGAGCAGCCCCGCGAAGTGAAGATCTACAAGACACAGGTCGCCATCATCGGCGCAGGTCCCGCAGGTCTTGCCTGCCGCGGGCAGCTCAACGCCCTCGGCATCGACAACCTGGTGGTCGACAGCAATGCCCGCATCGGCGGCCAGTTCAACATGCAGACCCACCAGTTCTTCTTCTTCGAGAAGGAGAAGAAGTTCGGCGGCATGCGAGGTTTCGATATCGCCAAGACCCTTGCCGGTGACAACCACGACGGCATACTCCTCAACACCACGGTGTGGGACCTCCTCGAGGGCCGCCGCATCGCCGTCAAGAATGTCGAGTCCCAGGAGGTCTCCTACATCGATGCCGACCACCTCGTCGTCGCCACGGGTGCCGTGCCTTTCATGCCCACCTTCGAGAACGACGACGTCCCTGGCGTCTATACCGCCGCCGTCTTCCAGAAGATGATGAACCAGGAGCACACCCTCCTTGGCAAGAACGTCCTCACCGTCGGTGCCGGCAACATAGGCTACCTCACCTCCTACCAGGGCATGCAGGCCGGCGCCACCATCAAGGCCATCATCGAGGCCATGCCCCGCGAGGGCGGTTTCCCCGTCCAGGCCAACCGTGTACGCCGTCTCGGCATCCCCATCATGACAGGCTACACCCTCGTCCGCGCCATCCCCAATGCCGACCGCACCGCCATCACCGGCGCCGTCATCGCCAAGTGCGAGAACTTCAAGCCTATCCCCGGCACCGAGCAGGTCATCGACGGCATCGATATCATCAACATCTGTACCGGCCTCGTCCCCGACAACCAGCTCCTCGTCAAGGGGCGCGATGTCTTCGGCCTCAACACCTATGCCGCCGGCGACGCTGTCCGCATCGGCGAGGGCACCAGTGCCGTCCTCCGTGGCCGCCAGGCTGCCTACGAGGTTGCACAGAACATGGGCGTACGCTTCGACTACGACGAATACCTCGAGGTCTCTCGCCAGTATATCGACTCACAGCAACACCCCATCCGCATCCTCGAGCACCCCAACCTGCCCACTCCCGAGCGTCAGAAGCTCAAACCATTCGTGCAGCTCGACTGCCTCTATGGTTTCGCCTGCAACCCCTGCTCCTTCTCATGTCCGCAGGGCGCCATCAGCAAGCCCACCACTTCCAGCACACCTACCGTCGACTACGACAAGTGCATAGGCTGCATGGAGTGCGTCTACCAGTGCCCCGGTCTCGCCATCTTCGGCTACAATCTCGACAAACAGTGGTGCTTCCTCCCCATCGAGTATCATGTCGACGAGGGCACCGAAGTCTTCCTTGTCGACAACGACGGCAAGAAAGTAGGGGAGGGCGTGATAGAGAAAATCCTCCTCAAGCCCAACAAGACCAACGTGGCCCGCGTCAAGGTTGCCACCGCCGAAGGCCCATTGACCGTCATCAAAGGCTTCATCGCCAAAGAAAAATATCCTGTTACTTCGCCTACCCTGCCTACTTCGCCTACCCTGCCTACTTCGCCTACTCTGCCTACAGATACCGCCACCTACGTCTGCCACTGCGAGGATGTCACCCTCGACCAGCTCCTCGAGGTTATAGGCGACCGCAAGTATATCTCTGTCGACGAGCTCAAGCACATCACCCGCATGGGTATGGGCCCCTGCCGCGGCAAGCGCTGCATCCCGCGTGCCCGTCAGGTGCTCCGCGCCCATGGCATCGAGGTTGTCGGCGACGCCACGCCGCGTGCCCCGCTCTCGGCTCCCGTCACCCTCGGCGACATCTACAACGGCAAGAGCCGTGAGGTCTTCGTCTTCCCGACGAACAACAACGTCACGCGCGAAGAGGTGCGTGTCCTCATCGCTGGCGGCGGCATTGCCGGCAGCGGCCTGTTCCGCTACTTCTCCGAGGCCGGCATGAAACCCGTCCTCATCAACTGGAGCCGCGGAGCCTCGTGGCGTAACATCGGCGGCGGCCGCCCGGCCTTCTCCAACCCCGACATCGCCGACATCGCCACCCACAGCCACGAGATCTTCAAGTCCATCCAGGCGGTCCACAACATCAACTACAAGCCCACGCGCTATGTCAACCTCGTCCACGACGACGCCACCTACCGCGCCCTCGACGCCAGCCGCGCCTGGAGCGACGCCTACATGGTCGACCGCAAGGACTTCAAGACCGAAATCTCGCCCCTCTGGGACGACAGCAAGACCACCTACAGCCACGCCCTCATCACGCGCGACTGCTGGCAGGCAACGCCAGGCCGCGTCATCGACTACATCCGCGGCATCGGCAAGTCGCTCGGTGGCCGCGTCTACGAGGACTGCGAGCTGCTCAGCGTCGCCCGTCAGGGAGACAAGTTCCTCGCCCTTGTCCGTACCCACGAAGGCAAGTATGTCGAGTACCTAGCTGACCATTTTGTCAACTCCATGGGATGGGGTGCCGAGCGTTTCACCGACATGTTAGGTATCGACACGGGCCTCTATCCCGTCAAGCACCAGGCTTTCATCACTCGTCGTCTGCCCATGATGGGCGTGAATGGCGACGCCCTCGACATGATCATCGACCGTCGTCACTACCGCGGCTTCTCGGCAGTCTATGGCCAGCAGTTCCTTCACACAGGTCAGATCATCGGCTGCGCCTCGCCCGACACCGACGCCTACGAGACACGCCAGAACATCAAGTACAACAGCAAGGAGTTCCTCGAGATTGTCTCCGAGGTCTTCGCCGAGTGGATCCCCAACCTGCGTGAGGTGGGATTCCATGCCGTCTGGGCAGGCCGCTACACCGAACCGCGCTACATCGTCGACCCCTCTGTGGGTCTGCTCACTGGCCTCCGCGGCCACGGCTTCATGCTCGGCCAGTATCTCGCCAAGCTCTATGTCGATAAGTACCTGGGCCGTCCCGTGCCATCGTACATGGACGACCTGGCTCTCTCCGGCAAGGGCCTTTCCGAGAACGCCTTCAAGTAAAAAACTAAAAAAAGCGTCCTGAATTTTGTTTTTTTTTCATGGGAGCAATGCTTTATGGCGTTGCTCCCTTTATATTGTGTGTCCATTAAATTACAAAGATTCAACGGTTTTGGAAATTTTAATATTTTTTTTTGGATGGGATAATATGGTTTTTGAAAAAAAAGTGTATTTTTGTTGACTAAATGCGAAAAAAATAGTTACATAATTCCTTTTTTTATTAACCAATTTTTTTATTATCATGTTCAAGTTCTTACAACGAATGTTGCTCCTTGCGGCACTGGCAGTGCCCTGGGCAACGCAGGCACAGACACTTGAAGAGTATTATGTTGCCGTTGACACGACGACGTTCACGTCGATAGTGTCCACGGGTACGGCGTTGTCGTTCTCCACCCAGGACGACGGCTATGCCACCGTTACTCTTCCTTTTGCCTTGCCGTACGGAGAATCGAACTTGGCGGCGGGTTCCACCATCGCCTGTTCGGCAAACGGTTTCTTGTACCTGGGCGCAACGTCCACCTCTGGTACGACCGGCGTTTATTCCAGTGCGACCTACCGTGCTGTGAACGCCCTGATGCAACAGGATGCCCACATCGGCCGCTACAGCGAGTCGGGCGCCTATTGGGAGTACGACAGCACCAGCGCGGTGCGGTCGCTCACCATCGAGTACCACGGTCTGGGCACCTATGCCGAGGCGTATGGTTTCTACTCCTACCAGGTAATCTTCTTCGAGGATGGTAACATCGAGTTCGTCTACGACTCGATGTACACCGGTACCACAACCACGCGTACTCTCGCCACCTACCTCACCGACGGCCCCAACGGCGACCGCCTCTTCCTGACCGGCCCCTGGGCCACTCCTACTGTCAGCAACACCTATGCCACACGCCCCAACACACCCGTTCCGGCTCACGGCCTCCGCTACACCTTCTCCCGTCCCGTCATCAACTGCGCCCGTCCGCGTATGATCGACGCACTGGCTACTGCCAACGACATGACCGTCTTCTGGTCGCATGGCGGAACGGAAACCAGCTGGGAACTCCTCTTCGACGGGGTCTCCTATTTCCCCACCGATACGTTCTATACTGTCACCAATCTCGCACCCAATACCCTCCACACCGCTGCGATACGCGCCATCTGCGGCGCCGACGACTCCAGCGCATGGAAAATGGGCTCTTTCCGCACCGAGTGCGGCATGATTACCAGCATGCCTTTCAGCGAGGACTTCGAGGACTGCCCCTACTACCTGTCTGGCACCTGGACCTATGCCGAGGCTCTGCCCTACTGCTGGGACCGTATCAACGATGCCACGGGCTCATATAATTATTACCCCTACGTCAGCACTACTAGTTCTTATCTCATCAATGGCAGCAAGAGCCTCTACTGGTATCATTCAACCACCGCCTCTTATGCCGACAACCAGTACATCGTACTGCCCCCCGTCGACCTCTCGGTCTACGACATCAGCGACCTGACGCTCGGATTCTATGCCAAGACCACTGCCACAGCGGCCCCTTGGCCTCTCTTTATCGTTGGTGTTATGGACAGCCTCGACGAAACCACCTTTGTGCCTCTCGACACCATCACCCTCACCAGCACTGCCGAGTTCTACGTTGTCAGCCTGGCGGGCTACACCGGCACGGGCAACCGTATCGCCATCCGCAGCCCCCGCACAACGTCGACCCGCTACTGCTCGCTCGACGATGTGTTTCTGACCGATGAGTGGTGCGATCTCCCTGCCAATGCCCATGTCGCAGCGGCTACCGACCAGGCCATCACACTGGCTTGGGAGAGCAACGGCAACACCATGTTCACAGTCGTCCTCGGCGAGGATACTGTGAACAACGTCACCGACACTTTCTATACTTTCTCCGGCCTGACCGCCGACTCGCTCTACACCTATGCGGTGATGACCCAGTGCAGCAACAGCTTCAGCATGCCGTTGGAAGGCACCGCCCGTACGCAGTGCGCCATGCTCAGCGTCCTGCCCTATTCCGAGGGCTTTGAGGATGCCGCCTCCGGCACCGCCGCCGAATTCCCCAGCTGCTGGCACCGCATCAACGATGCCACGGGTACTTATACCTATTATCCTTACGTCACAACCACCGCCACATACGCCCATAGCGGCACCAAGGGCATGTATTGGTATCACAGCACCACGGCAGGCTATGCCATGAACGAGTATGCCGTGCTGCCTCCTATCGACACCACGGTCTACAACATCAGCGACCTCACCATGTCGTTCTATGCCAAGACCACTGCCACCGCTTCGCCCTGGCCGCAGTTCATCGTCGGTGTGATGACCAACAACCTTGACGCCTCAACGTTCACCCCGTTCGACACCGTCTCGCTGACTTCCGACTGGGAACTCTACTCCTTCAATTTCAGCGACTACAACGGCTATGGCAACTGCATCGCCATCCGCTGTCCGCGTCCCACCACGAGCCGCTACTGCGCTCTCGATGATGTCTTCTTGACCGACGAGTGGTGCGACGAGCCTCAGAATGTGACGGCATCGGCCTCCAGCGACGAGGTTACCCTCAGCTGGGAGCCCAACGGCGGCAGCAGCTTCGAGGTCGTCCTCGGCACTGACACCGTCAGCGGCGTCACCGACACATTCTATGTCTTCCAGAACCTCAATGCCAACACGCTCTATGGCTACTCTGTGGCTACGGAGTGCTCCAATGGCAACAGCTTGTACATCAACGGCACTGTCCGTACGCTCTGCGGTGCCCTCGACAGCCTGCCCTACACGCAGACCTTCGAGTCGGCTCCCACCGGCGGCAGCACCAGCACCACCTTTGTGGAGTGCATGTACCGTCTCAACAACGGCACCTCCTACTTCGGCTATCCGTACGTTAGCGCCACTGCATCGTACAACCACACCGCCAACGGTACCAAGGGTCTCTACTGGTACAACAGCACCACTACAGGCACCTACGGCGACTATCAGATTGTTGTGCTCCCTGGAGTCGACACCAATAACTACCCCATCAACACCCTCCAATTGCGCTTCTGGGCTCGTGCCACCAGCACCAGCTACAACCCCACATTCGAGGTGGGTGTGATGACCAACCCTTATGACGCCAGCACCTTCCAGACGGTATCCACTGTCAATGTCGGGGGTAACACCACCTACTCTGAGTTCGTTACCACCCTCGACAATTTCACCGGCGAGGGTCAGTTTGTGGCTATCCGCGCCCTGCGCCCCACCACGTTGTGGTATGCAACCGTCGACGACATCACCCTCGAGGAGATGCCCTCCTGCCCCGATATCAACAACCTTGATGTAGCAAGCGTCACTCCCGGCGCTGCTATGCTGACCTGGAACTATATGAGCGGCACTGCGGATGTTCCGACGGGCTACGACATCGAGTACGTCGAGGTCGGCTCCGGCGACAACCCCACTTCGGCCTCTTCCACCGACAACTACTACATGCTTACCGGCCTTGATGCATCCACAAGCTATAAGTTCTACGTACGCAGCGACTGCGGCGGCAACTATGGCACCTGGGACAGCATCGCCTTCAGCACCTCTGGCTTGGGCTGCATTGAGATTGACACTACTCAAAACGACAGCATTGTTCTCGCCGGCGGCACCAACACCAGCTACTACATCCCTATCGGAAACTACTATAACTACAGCTATACACAGCAGCTGGTTTTGGCTTCCGAAATGAACGGTGCTGGCTCCATCACCGGTATTGATTTCCAATATGCGGGTTCCTCTGCCTCGACATCAAAGAACAATGTCACCATCTATTTGGCCAACACATCGGCCACATCGCTGACAAGTGCTTTTGTTCCTTACGATGCTAGTTTTGTCGCCGTCTATACCGGCAACCTGAACGGCACACCGGGCTGGAACCACTATGAGTTCACCACTCCTTTCAACTACGATGGTTCGAGCAATCTGCTTATCGTTATCCACGACAACTCCGGTGGTTATAATGGAACTGCCTATACCTTCAGCACCCACAGTGCAACAGGCAAGGCCCGTTATGTACAGAACGACAGCAGTCCTTATACCATCAGCTCCATCGGTTCGACAAGTGGCTCCAGCTACTCCTACCGTGCCAATATGAAACTCTACACTACTGGCTGTTCGCAGTACGCTACCTGCGCTGCTCCTGCCGTCACCGTGACCGACGCCACTTCCGACCAGGTCGACATTGCTTGGATTCCCGGCTACCAGGAGACCTCGTGGGATGTTGAATACCGCACAGCCAACGGCACTTGGCAGACCGAGGCCACCGGCACCTCTGCCAACACCTACAGCTTCACCAACCTGACCCCGGCCACCAACTACGAGTTCCGCGTCTCGCACACCTGCGACACCACCACCTACGCCGGTACGGTACAGTTCACCACCCCCTGCGTGGCCATGCCCGTACCTTTCAGCTATGGCTTTGAGGACTTCCCCCTGTCGGGTGTTACCACTGGCATGCCCAACTGCTGGACTCGTCACTCCACCTATGGCGCCGCCTATCCCTACGGCAGCTCGAGCTATTTCCACAGCGGCAGCCGCGCCCTTTACCACTACTCCACCAGCTCCACATACAGCTATCTGGTACTGCCCACCTTCGAGGCAGCCATCGACAGCCTCCAGGTCAGCTTCTGGATGCTCAAGAGCAACACCAGCTACACACATGCCGTCCAGGTGGGTGTGATGACCGACCCCAACGACTTCAGCACCTTCCAGTCGGTGGCCACAGTGCAGTGCACCAACCTCTCGACCTGGGAGCTTAAAGAGGTGAACCTCGACAGCTATACCGGCAACGGCCAGTATATTGCCCTCCTCTCACCCAACGGCGTCTACTGCTATCCTTACATTGATGACATCATGGTCGACTACATCCCCACCTGTCCGCACGTCACCAACCTCCATACCACCGCTGTCAGTGCGGACAGTGCCTACCTGGCTTGGACCGCAGGCAGCACCGAGACCGAGTGGATCGTCAGCGACGGCATCAACGAGTACACCACCAACGTGAACTCTATAGGTTTGGGTAACCTCTTCCCCAACACGGTCTATACCATGACTGTGCGCCCGGTCTGCTCCGACAGCGATACCGGCTACGCTATGGAAATCGTTGTCCGCACCGAATGCCCCGAATACATGATTCTGCCTTACAGCAACGATTTCGAGAGCGATCCTCATTACTCGGCTGTCACCTACGTCAACGCTTTCCCGTCCTGCTGGGATCGCATCAACGACGCATCAGGCACCTACAACTACTATCCGTACCTCTATGCAACCACCTCCTATGCTCATAGCGGCACCACAGGTATGTACTGGTATCAGTCCACTACCACGACCTACGCCAACAACGAGTATGCCGTGCTGCCTCCTGTCGACACTCTGCAGAACCCGGTGAATATGCTGTCGATGTCGTTCTATGTCAAGACCACCAGCACCTCCTACCACCCGCAGCCCATTGTGGGTGTCATGACTGGCACCGACACCAGCACATTCGATACTGTCTATGCTTTCAATGCCACCGAAATCACCACCACCTGGCAGCAGAAAACCATCTCGTTCGAGAACTACACCGGCACGGGCAACCGTATTGCCATCAAGTGGCCTCGTCCAAGTTCGGCAAGCTATATGGCAATCGACGACATCGAGGTGTGGCGCAACAGCAGCTGCGCAACGCCGAGCTACATCGCTGTCAACAGCATCTACAACGACAATGCCACCGTCAACTGGGGCGACACCGTCGGCTATCCTTCGGTCACTGTCCTCTGGGGCCGTGTGAACAACATCGCCGCTGCCGAGGACAGCATGGTTGTCAGCGGTGCCACAAGCACTGTCATCAACAACCTCATTGGCAACACCACCTATTATGTCTGGGTGCGCGGTGAATGTACTGAAGAGCCCAGCCGTACCGTCCAGACCAGCTTCACCACCACTCCCGACTGCGTGCCCGTCGAGAACCTCTCGGTCGCCGGAACCGACTATACCGCTTTCGGCCTCAACTGGGATGCTCCTTCGGCAGGCCATGCCGCCACTGCCTACATCGTCTCGTGGCGCGAGAGCGGCACTGTCACATGGAACAGCGACACCACCAATGATACATATTATTATATAGGCGGTCTGTCGCTCAACACTCCCTACCAGTACGCTGTTACCACAATCTGCAACAATGAGGTTAGCGCAGCTAACAGTGGCACAGTCTCCACTATGGGTTGCGGCCATTCGGTTACCGAGGGCGGCACCAACTTTGCCTACCTGCCCACACAGCAGTACTACAACTACAGCTACACCCAGCAGATCTATACGTCCGAGGAACTGGCCGGTATCGACTCCATCGCCAACATCGCCTTCCAGGTTGTCGACGGCTACGAAGCCAGCACCCGTAATGTGACGGTCTATATGGCCAACACCAGCAAGAGCTCCTTCGCAAGCACTGCCGACTTCATCCCCGAATCTGCCCTGACGCAGGTCTATACTGGTACCCTGGGCGGTAGCGGCTGGATCAACCTGCATCTGACCAACGTCTTTGCTCGCAACGTGGACAGCAACCTCGTTGTCGTTGTCGACGACAACACCGGTAGCTACACCTCCACCATCTATTGGGGTGCTACCACCACGTCATCAGCTCGTGCTATCTATTTCTATCAGGATGGTAGCAACATCCTGCCTTCCGCTCCCTCTGCCGATAACAGCGGCGTCGTGTACTATGTCAACCAGATACTGGTGAGCGGCAGCACCTGCACCACTCCCAACTGCGGTGCTCCTATCGTCTTCGCCACCAATGTCGGTACCAATAACATTGACATCACTTGGAACGTCGAGACCGGTGCCACCTACGAGATAGCCTACCGTCAGGAAGGCACTGCCAACTGGACAATCTTCCAGACAGGCAACACCACCGGTACCTGCAGCATCACCGGCCTGACCCCGTCGGCCGACTGGAACATCCGTGTCCGCTTCGACTGCAACGGCGACACCATCGTCGGCACCCGCACCGTGGCTACCCTCTGCGGCCCCGCTGCCCTGCCTCTGACCGAGAACTTCCAGAGCCGCGAGTATGGCCGATTCGAGCGTTCCTGCTGGATAACGGGAACCACCAACCTGGGAACTGCCTCTCCTTATCCGTATGTTATCTCTCTGTCGGGAGCAGAAGACAACAAGCTCTGCCGTTTCTACAATGGCGGCTATATGATTCTGCCCAAGGTCGACGCTCCTCTCAACGAGCTGCAGATTCGCTTCAAATTCACCCAGGGTGGCGACAATGTCCGCTTCCTCATGGGTACCATCTCCGACCCGACTCTGCCAATCAGCGCCATGCACGTGCTCGACACGCTGATCCGCTCGGATATCGACACCACGACCAACACGGTCAACATCACCTACTCGTTCGCCAACATCGACCTTGCCGACACTGGCAGCCACATCTGCTTCTGGGATGCCTTCAACGACAACTACAGCTTCCTCGACGACATCGTGGTCGAGTATATACCGCTCTGTACGCCGGCATCTGACTTCACCGTCACTACCACCACCAATTCGGCTGACATCAGCTGGACCAACGATGGCCAGAACGGCACCAGCTACATCATCGAGTACGGCCCACGCTACTTCACACTTGGTACCGGCACTCAAATAACCACCACCTCGTCGCCTGTCACCATCAACGGCCTCAGCCACAGCACCAGCTACGACGCCTATGTCTACACTGTCTGCGGCGCCACCGGCGACACCTCCATCGAGTCGCAGGTGATTATGTTCCAGACCTCGTGCGATGTCATCACCACACTGCCTTACTTCACCGACTTCGAGAACATCATGTCGCCCGGCTCCAGCGCCACCGACGTGCTGCCCAACTGCTGGGCTGCCGAGTCGTCCAGCGGTACGATGCCTCACATCTATTACACCAGCACGGCCAACTACACCACCTCGCCGACCCACTGCTTCTACTACTACAGCCTCGGCGTTGCTGCTCTGCCTCAGTTCGGCGTTCCGCTGGATACCCTTATGGTGTCGTTCGATGACTACAACAGCGCTCCTGGCGGCTACGGCCTTATCATCGGTACTGTCGACAGCATCACTCCCGGCTTCGGAGCCAGCTTCCAGCCTATCGACACTGTCGTCTTTGAGAATGGTGTGAGCAACCGTTACCACGTCACAAGCTACCTGACCGAATACACCGGCAACGGAAGCTACATTGCCATCAAGAGCTACAACACCAACGCCTCGAGTACATACGCCTACCACTACATCGATGACCTGACGGTCGACTATGTCCCCGCCTGTATCGCCCCGCAGCACGTACATGCCACCCTGCTGCTCGACAATCAGGCCGACCTGGCTTGGACCATCAGCAACGCTTCGAGCTATACTGTCGAGTATGGTCTCCACGGCTTCACCCCCGGTACCGGCACTGTTGTCACAACCAATACACGCAGCGTTTCGATTACCGGCCTGACAGCACAGACTCAGTATGACGCTTACCTCGTCAGTGGTTGCGGTAGCGACACCACGTTCTATACCTTCACCACGACTTGCGCACCCGTCACGCTGCCCTACAGCGAGAACTTCGACGCGCTCACCACGGGTACTGCCACTTCCAACCTTACCGTGAGACCCCAGTGCTGGGATTACATCATGACCGGCAGCTCCACCTATCAGGGCGCTTCCTACCTGCCTGGCGTCTACTACAGCAGCACCTACGCTCATAGCGGCAGCTACAGCTACCGTCTCTATGGTGTCGGCTACTTCATGCTGCCTCCGATGCCTACAACACTCGACAGCCTGCAGATCACTTTCTGGGACTACACCACCAGCGCCAACTACGGTCTTGAGGTCGGTGTCATGGAAGGCTCCAACTTCATACCTGTCCAGGTAATCAACTCACCGGCATCAACCCATGTGGATTATGAGATCGACTTCTCTTCCTACACAGGTACCAGCCGTATCATTGCTTTCCGCAACTACTACACCACTTCGAGTACTACCTACTATAGCTACCACTATCTCGACAACATCGTGGTCGACTATATTCCTTCCTGCCCGAAGGTTCTCGATGTCCACTCCGGTGCCGCTGGCGTCACCTCCATCGAGGTTGACTGGACCGACCGTGTCACTGCTCCCGAATGGGAAATCCAGTATGGCCCTGTCGGCTTCACTCTTGGCGGCACTAACGCCACCAGTGTGATCGTCACCAGCCATCCTTACACTGTCACCGGTCTTGACACCCTGACCATGTACGACTTCTACGTGCGTCCTATCTGCTCTTCGACCGACACTGGCCAGTGGAGCGGTGTGGCTCAGCTCAGTACAGGCGTCTGCGACAACCAGACCACTGTCAACAGCTGGGACAATGGCGCGGCAGCCTCTACGACATCTTACTCCCCGATTGGATACAGCTTCTACAACTATGGCTATGTCCAGACTATCATCGACTCCGCCAAGTTGGCTGCTTCCAACGGCGAATTCAGTGCGTTCGCATTCAATCCCACTGTCACCACTGCAGGTCATCAGTACAACAACATGACTGTCTATCTGGCCAACGTGCCTGAAACCGACTTGTCTGCTGCCTGGATTCTGCCCGACGACAGCATCCACCAGTTCGTGAAGGTTATCGACAACGAGAGCTTCAGCTACACATCTACCGGCTGGAAGATTCACGGCTTCGACACTACCTTCACTTGGGATGGTCACAGCAGCATCCTGATATCTGTGGTTCGTAACAATGGTTCTTACACTTCTGGCGCTACATTCGCGGCACACAATACCAGTGTTGCCAAAACGCGCTACGCTTATCGCGACGGCAGTGCCTACACTTACACCGCTCCTGACGTGACGGGTACCGCTACGACAACAATGGGCGACATACAGCTCATCTCCTGCGGCGGTCCTTCCTGCCAGGTTCCTGCCTTGCTGCCTGCCACCGACGTGACCTACCAGAGCGCTACCGTCAACTGGAACTCTAACGCTGCCACTGACTTCGAGGTCGCCGTCAAGGCTGCTAACGACCCCAGCTGGCCCGCAGAGGTCAGCGTGAGCAACGCCACCAGCTATGCTGTGACCAACCTCACACCGGCCACCAACTACCAGTTCCGCGTCCGCGCCATCTGCGACGCCACCGAGGGTCTCATCTCCGAATGGGCTGAAGGTACTTTCGTCACCGACAGCCTGCCCTGCTTCGACCCGTCGAACCTCCAGGCCACTGCCACTGGCTACACCACCGCAACCCTTGCCTGGGATGCCGACGCCAGCCAGAACCTCTGGGAGGTCCACGTGTGGAACAGCTCGTTCGACACCAACTACTCTGCCACCGGCAACCCGTTCACCGTCACCGGCCTCGCTGCCAAGACCGGCTACAGCGCCGCTGTCAAGGCTATCTGCGGAGGCGGTTACACTGAGAGCGAGTACAGCAACACCATCCAGTTCACCACCGACAGCTGTGCCAAGGTCACCGGCGTCACCGTCAGCGGCACCACGACCAACAGCGCCACGGTCAGCTGGACTTCGACAGGTGCCAGCAAGTACGTTGTCGAGTACGGCGACTACCACTTCAATACTGGTGATGGTACCTCTGTCACCGTCGAGAACGCCACCTCCTACACCATCACAGGCCTGCGTGCCAACTACGACTACTCTGTAGCCGTGAAGGCCGTCTGCGAGGAAGGTGTGGAGGGCAACTGGTCG
>JAFSKP010000040.1 GCA_017448905.1 Bacteroidales bacterium
TGGCCATCGAGGAACCTGAGGAGGCTTAGGCAATAGTCGGATGTTGTAATGAGGACGACGCAATTTCATTCTGCCACAACCTCTTTTCATGGGTACTATCCTTTCCACACTGTCGCATTCATAGACCGATGCGAACTGATAATAGTTAAAAAAGAACAATATGAAATCAATCAAAGACGTTAACTTCAAGGGACGCAAGGTCCTGCTCCGCGTCGACTTCAATGTCCCCGTGGATGACAACAAGAACATCACCGACGACACCCGCATGCGCGAGTCGATGCCCACTATCAACAAGCTGCTCGCCGACGGCGCCAGCATCATCATCATGGCACATTTCGGACGCCCCAAGAAGGGAGGTTTCGAACCCGAGTTCACCCTCGAACCTGTCGCAAAGCACCTCAAGGAGCTCACTGGTCGCGACGTGAAGTTCACCCAGGCACTGCTTGGCAGCGGTGAGCCGGAGAATATGGCTGCCGAACTGAAGGATGGCGAAATCATGCTCCTTGAGAACATCCGCTTCTATCCTGGCGAGACCAAGGGTGACGAGGCACTTGCCGAGCAGCTCTCGAAACTGGGCGACTGCTACATCAACGACGCCTTCGGCGCCGCCCACCGCGAGCACAGCTCGACGGCTGTCATCGCCAAGTTCTTCCCCAATGACAAATACTTCGGTTTCCTGATGGAGAATGAGGTGCGTAACCTCGAGAAGCTGATGCACGACGCTCCGCGCCCCTTCACCGCCATCATCGGCGGCAGCAAGGTGAGCAGCAAGATCGGCATCCTCGAGAACCTCATCGACAAGGTGGACAACATGATTATCATCGGCGGCATGCGCTACACCTTCACCAAGAGCCTTGGCGGCAAGATCGGCAACAGTATCTGCGAAGACGACAAGCTCGACCTGGCGCGCGACCTGATGCGCCGCATGGACGAGAAGGGGGTGAAGTACTACCTGCCCGTCGACAGCGTCATCGGCGACAAGTTCGGCAACGACGCCAACACCCAGATAGTCGCCAGTGGCGAGGTGCCCGACGGCTGGGAGAGTATGGACTGCGGTCCGGAGAGCTGCAAGGCCATCCGCGACATCATCATGCAGAGCAAGACCATCCTATGGAACGGGCCTGCCGGAGTCTTCGAGCTCAGCACGTTTGCCAAGGGAACCAACGAGATAGCCCTCAGCGTTGCCGATGCCTGCAAGCAGGGCTGTTTTGCAGCCGTGGGCGGTGGCGACTCTGTCGCCGCTGTCAAGCAGATGGGTCTGGCCGACCAGATGAGCTATGTCTCGACCGGCGGCGGTGCCATGCTCGAATACCTCGAGGGCAAGGTGCTGCCGGGCATCAAGGCCATACAGGAATAGCCGGCAATAGATGACAAACAGAAAGGGCGTACACCGCGAGTGGTACGCCCTTTCTTCTCTATTTGAGGTTCTCCAGAAGTTTCCTCATTTGCTTCTCGGGAGAGCGGTGCTCGTAGAGGATGCCGTAGACGGTCTCGGCGATGGGCAGGTGCAGATCTGTCTGGCGGCGTATGTTCTCTATGCCCTTTGCGGAATAGTAGCCCTCGGCCACCATCTTCATCTCCAGCTGGGCGGCCTTGATGCTGTAGCCGCTGCCGAGCATGGTGCCGAAGGTGCGGTTGCGGCTGAACTGCGAGTAGCAGGTGACCAGCAGGTCGCCGAGGTAGGCGAAGCTCTCGAAACGTCGCAGGCGTCCGTCGCCGCACTCCGTTCTCCGTTCGCCGCCCTCCGTTTTCAGTTCGCCGTCGGCGGGCGACATGCTCTGCATGAAGTCGGTCATCTCCTGCAGGGCGTTGCTGATGAGCACAGCCACCAGGTTGTCGCCGTAGCCCAGTCCGCGGCAGATGCCGACAGCCACGGCGTAGATGTTCTTCAGCACCGCTGCGCACTCTATGCCCACCATGTCGGTGGAGTAGGTGGTGCGGATGTAGGCGCAGTCCAGCTGTTGTCTCACCTCGTCGGCAAGCTGCCGGTTGGGCGATGCCACAGTGAGATAGGTGAGCCGCTGACGGGCGGCCTCCTCGGCGTGCGAGGGGCCGCTGACGATGCAGAGGTTGTCGTAGGCGATGTCGAGATGGCTGTGCAGGTATTCGGTGATGATCTGGTTGGTGTCGAGGACGATGCCCTTGACGGCCGAGATGAATCGCTTGCCTTGCAGCATCTCTTTGGGCATGTCGCCCAGGGCTTTCGCCACGAATGCCGACGGGACGACGAGGTATATGTCGTCGCTTTTTTCCACCACCTCGCGGATGTCGCTGCTGATGCAGGTGCGACAGGTGTCGATGTACGCCTCGCTCAGGTAGAGAGGGTTGTGCTTCTCCTCCATCAATACGGGTATAGCTTTCTCTTCGCGTACCCACCAGTTGATGTGGCGTTTCTTGTCTTCGAGCAGTATCTTGACGATAGCTGTTGCCCAGCTGCCGCTTCCTAATAGTCCGATCATTTTTTTTGCTTTGTTGAGAATTGAGGTAAAGATGTCTTGCTCACAGTGTCGATTCCGACACGGTAAAATAACTAATCATTTGCCACATTATTTTGTCGATTTCAATAAAAATCTTAATTTTGCACTTTCTTTTTTGTGTGTTTTGGTTGTATATCTTTGGTGATGAATGTATTAAAATACTAAAGCAATCAAACAATCAAACAATCAAGCAATCAAGCAATCAAGCAATCAAGCAATCAAGCAA
>JAFSKP010000041.1 GCA_017448905.1 Bacteroidales bacterium
GCTCGTTAATGATTTCGTCTTTGTCAGAGCAAGCGGTGAAGGCGGCTCCTGCCATCAGCAGGGCGGCCAAAGTCTTGATATTGAAAATATTCTTCTTCATAGTCGTGTCCTCCTTAGTTTTCTTCCCAAGTGTCTTCATTAGCTACACCATAGTCTCCACGTGAAGCCCCTACGCTTCCGGCCAGCAACTGTGCCTGTTGTTTCACTTCGACGACATCCATCGTCGGCCTTTCATACTCTTTTTTCTTCATGTTTGTTTTGTTTTAAAATGTTAATAATATAATGAGTTGTACAAAGTCATAGCACAAACACGGTGCAAAGGTACAAATAATTTTGTTAAAGCGTGTTACCCCCCCCTAAATAATGTTAAAATGAAGAAAATAGTTTCAGACGAAAAGATTTCGACGATGAATTTTGGTTTATTAACATAAAAATAATGCACAACGGGGTCGGTTCCGTTGTGCACTTTTGTTACTTATAATATCCTATCCTGACATACTGGCAACCGTATTTCAGGTTGAACACGACCTGCGGCGTAGGCAGGTTGTCGGGGTACTTACTGAGGTTGCAGAATTCTGCCAGCGTGAAATGATTACTGAGCTTGATGTTTTCCATTGATTTTCTTGGTGATGAGTTTAACATAATAGTCGAGGCCGAAGATGCTGGCGACGAGCAGGAAGGCTTGGGCCACGTAGACCAGCAGACCGTTCGAAACGTCGTCGATCATAATGACCTGATACGCAACCAGCGCAATGCTGCTCATGATGAGCAGCACCGCACAGGCATACTGAGAGATTTTAAATCGTGTGTTTTCCATAGTAATTAGATTACATCTTACATCATACATCTGCCATCTTACATCATAGTCGCTTCGCCTGCTGCGCCGAGGAGGGCAGCGATGATGTAACCTGCAATCTGAAGGATTGTCTTCCATGTTTTGTTCATAATTCTGTGTGTTTTAAATGTTAATAAATAGGGTTATTTTCGTGGTTAAAACCACCTCTCTTTTACCCTACAAAATTACAAAAAAATATCGAGATAAGCAAATAATTTAGGCAGAAAATGAGTAATTTTAGAAAGAATTTTATGAAAACTTCCGTATTCTCTTTGTTTTTCCTTTTCTTTTTCTTTTTGACTCTTTTGGGGTGTATAATTTAATACTATTTCTTAATTATTATTAAAACATCCCGTGATTAAAGAATTTCCAGGAATATATTTGGGAGTTCTACAAATATTTATTAACTTTGCAGGCAAAATATAAATCGTATGGCAATAACTATTTTAAGTGCAAAGCAATTCGCAACAAAACTAAAAGCGACGATCCAGGCCTCTGGCAGGCTTGGATTTACCGAAGAGACGGCCAATGTATTGGGTTTTCCGTCCGGAAAGTTTGCAAAGTTTGCGAAAGACGACGAAAAGAATGCTCTATACCTTATTATTATAAATGAGGATAGCGAGGACGCCTTTCCTATAAAACTATCGAGTGGCTACTATTATGTGCCTACCCGACAATTGTTCGATGCGCTGGCTTACGACTACGAGAACAACAACATCATGTTCGACCTGGTCCGCCAGTCCACTCTCGATGCTGACCTGCAGGGTCATGTGTATTATATGAAGCCTCGAATTAACAAACGCAAAGAAAAGAATGATGACATAATAATCAATACCTGAAATAAAGGCCCCCATATTAAGTGTAATATGGTGGGCCGCACACGGGACTGGCCTTCTAGTGTTAGCGTACGACGGAGGCCGGTCTCTTCTTCAAAAAGCCATCGCGGAATGGTCTTTAAAGCGGTTGCAAAGTTAGTGTATTTTGCCTAATCCGCCAAATAATGACCCCGTCCGCAGTCAATTTTTAATTAACATTAATAGTTTATGACCCCGACATGCAACCCCCGATTCTCGATATTCCCGAGAGGATACCGTAACAAGGACGGCCAGGCGGTGCTGGCCACAAAACCGCAGCAGAACCAGGACATTCCGTGGATCTATCAGTACGTCACCAGCCAGTGGTGCGGCGGCACGGCAACCCAGACATTGCGCCAGATGATGGGCCATGCGTCGAAGGACGAGCTGGGCGACTACAAGAAACTGAACTTCGAGACGGCACTCTTCGCCGGCACCTTCTCCTACCGTAATGCGCGAGGGCTCCTGCTGCGCTCGCCATACATGGTGTTGGACATTGACGACCTTGACACCACAGAGCAGGCAGAGGACGTCAAGCGACGACTCATCAGCGACCCATGCATCGACACCGAACTGTGCTTCATATCGCCCAAGGGCCTCGGCGTGAAGTGGGTGGTCACCCTGCCTTCGTGGACCGACGGACTGAGCTACCAGGAGCAATACAACGCCCTGCGCAACCACCTGTGTTTCCACCACGGCATCGACCCCGACAAGTCTGGCTCCGACGTCAGCCGCGCCTGTTTCCTGCCCTATGACCCCGATTGTTTTATTAACCCCAAATATCTTTAAATCATGAACAGCAGCAATTCCTATTCCGAACTCGAACATCTGGAGCTCGTAGCCCGTCGAATCGCTGAGAGCGGTATCGACATCACCCGTGAGTACAAAGACTGGATCACCGTCACTCTGGCCTGTGCCAGCGTGGGCGAAGCGGCCCGCGAGGCATACCACACCATCTGCAGCCAGTACGCCGGCTACAAGCGCGAGGAGTGCGACGAGAAGTTCGACAACTGCCTGCACACCGGCCGTGGCGACGTCCGTCTGGCCTCGCTCATCCAGCTGGCCAAGGATGCCGGCATCGACGTTACCCTGCCCCGCGGCCGCCGCAAGAAGACGGAAGGCCAGCGCAAGGAGGAACAGCAGAACCGCATCCAGCAGATGCGCGACGCACTGACCGCACAGGCCCAGTGGCGCTTCAACGTATGGCGCCAGCGCCCTGAGGTGCTCGAACAGGGACAGCCGTGGCGACCCGTTCAGGACCGCGACCTCGACACCTGGTACTGCCGGCTGAAGGCTCAGGGGCTGAAGGTCAGTGCCGGTGACGTCAAGTCGCTCATCTTCAGCCGCGACTTCTGTCCCGACTACGATGCCTGCCGCGAGTGGCTCGACGGCCTGAAACCGTGGAACCCCGACACCGACCCCGACTACCTGGGCGACTTCTACGTAGGCCATCTGGAGTTTGGCGACCCCGACAACGAGCCTTTCTACGACCAGATGCTCAAGAAGTGGCATGTGGGCATGGTGGCACTCATGCTCGGACGCATCAGCGAGAACCCTCAGATGCCCATCTTCAAGGGCCTGCAGCACATCGGCAAGACCTACTTCGTGCGCCACATCCTGCCACCCGAACTCAGCGACTACCGACTCGAGGTGGGACCCTCGGAGCGCATCGATAAAGACTTCATCATCTCGCTCTCCGAGACGCCCCTCATCCTCTTCGACGAAATCTCCTTCGGCTCCAACCAGAAGAACGAGGCCTTCAAGTACATCGTCACCAGCAGCCGCTCGAACGTGCGCGACTCCTACGCCCGCTTCCGCGAACTCAGGGAACGCCGTGCATCGCTCATTGCCACCACCAACGAGGACAACTTCATCCGCAGCACCGAGGGCACACGACGCTATCTCGTCATAGACCTCAAGGACACTGTTGACCTCGACGCCTTCCCCTTGCCCTACGAGGGAGCCTACGCCCAGGCACTCTACCTGCTCGACCATGGTTTTCAGCCCAAGCCCACCCACGACGAAAGCCAGCTCATCACCGACCACAACCGCCGCTTCGAGGAACCCAACGACTGCGAGGAAGCCATACTCACCTTCCTCAAACTGCCCGACACCCTCGACAACGCAGAATCCCTCTCAGCCGGCGACATCATGCGCGAACTCAGCTTCAAAGGCTTCCGCGGTCGCGAGTATAATTCCTATTCAATAGGCAAGGCAATGAAGAAACTGGGATATGAAAGCAAGACCATACGAGGTGTTAACAAGTACCTGGTGGCCAAAGTCGACTACGACCAGCACGACCGCGAAAACAAGGAGGACAGCAAGCTCTTTGTACCCGACACATTCTGAAATCACCCAAAGAGGGTGGAGATGGTGGATTAGATTTCTATATAATACTAAAAATAAATCCTTAATTCCCTTGCACATTTCTACAGGGTATTTAGGGATTTTTTTTTCAAACCCTAAGAAAACAAATCCACCATCTCCACCCTCGCCGTACCATAACCTGCCATTTAGCGTAAATAACCTGCCATTATCACAAAATAATGGCAGGTTATTACCCCTGCTAATCGACACACACATTATCCACCCAAGGTGACAACATGTTTTACATATAACACAATCTTCCTGTTATTTGTATACTTGGCTGCAAAGACACGAAACTTTTCGCAAATTCTTTGCAATTAATTGGAAAAAGTAACAAAGTATAACGAATTCCCACCATAGGATTCGTTTATTTTTTTTAATCGTTACTCTCTAAGTCGGATATGTTGTCTAAAGCCTCCGTGTCGGTTAAGTGGTTGGTGGTTATCGTTTGTTCTTTCCGAAAAGGTCGGAATGTGTGCCTGTATTTACCAATAGAAGAATGAGCTCTGTTTCATTTTGTTCCCAAACAAGTAGCCAGTCAGGCTGGATGTGACACTCCCACTGCCCCTTACGGTTGCCGTGCAGTTGGTGAGCCTGATACTTCTCGTCGAGTTTCTCGCCGCGCAGCAATTTGGCCACGACGTCCCATAATTCCTGCATCGGCAGGCCACGCTTCTTGCAGAGTTTCAGGTTCTGCTTGCACTCACCGGTGATGTGCAGTTCGTACTTTGTCATCCCTCAATCTCCTTTATCAGGTCGTCCAGACTATCGTACTTATAAACGCGCCCCTGTTCTATATCTTCAATGGCGCGCTCCATGCTGGTCTTCCTATGACGCTTCAACGTGACGCTATTCACGCCACGTAATAGGCTGATGGCCTGCTTTATCTGGTCGAGCATAGAAGCGTCTTCGACGGAAACTGTAAGTTGAGTCATAATTGTATTTCCTATTTATATTTTCGTCTGCAAAGATACGAAACTTTCTGCAAATTCTTTGCAATTAATTGGAAAAAGTAACAAAGTATAACGAATTCCTGCCATAAGGATTCTTTAAAAAAGTACGAAAAAAGTTGCGAAAATATTTGCATAATTCAAATATTTTTTGTACCTTTGTACCATAGAAATTAAGGCGGGAGGCGGCCACCCGATGTAGCTGGCTGCACAAGTTTCTAATACCATAAAAAACACAACAAAAGGTATGATTGAACTGTATCTTTCAAAGGTTACCGAGACCTCAGAATCGGAGCAGGCGGGCAAGCTTTACGCCCGAGTTGACTACAAGCAGTCGCTGAACGTGCAGGACATGGCCCACCACATGGCGGAGCACAACACGGCATTCTCGGAGGGTCTGATCACGGGTATCCTCATCGACTTCGTGAAGTGCGTGCGCGAACAGGTGCTGATGGGTAACACCGTCAAGATCGACAATCTGGCCATCTTCAAGGCCACCGTCGAGGCGAACGCCCTGGAGACCCTGTACGACGCACAGAACGACAAGGTTGCGCTGGCCACGATTGGCAATCTGGCGGAGGGCGCCAAGACCGGTGCCGCCGTGAAGACCATCAAGCTGCTGGCTCAGTCGACGGGCGATTTCACCCGCGAGGAGCTGAAGAAGGACGTGAAATTCAGCTTCACGGACAAGACCAAGGCTGAGATTGCCGCAGCCAAGGGCGAGACGACTAGTGGTAGCAACGGCGGTTCTAACAGTGGCGGCAACAATGGCGGCACGAACACCGGCGACAACGGCGGCGGCACGACCGACCCGGACTACGGCGACATCGGCGACGGAAACTAAACGATGGCTGATGTCTGATGTACGATGTCTGATGTCTGATGGTTGACGGTCTAAAAAAAGAGCCGGAGGCGCGAAGCTTCCGGCTTTTTTGTGTTATGTTGCAGGGATTATGTATGCAGTTCGAGGACGAAGCGGGTGCCCTTGGTGAAGGCGGGGTCGAGGTCGAGGTCGCCATTCATGCGCAGGGCCATCTGCTTGCAGATAGGCAGTCCGAGACCGTCGCCCTGGGTGAGGTCACGAATCTCGAGGAAGGGCTTGAAGAGGTCGTCGCGCTTCTCCTCGGGGATGCCTTCGCCAGTGTCGGAAACGAGGAACTGGTGGGTGTGCTGACCGCGCTTCTTGTAGTCGAGGGTAATCTTGCCGCCCTCGGGGGTGTATTCGACGGCATTCTGCAGCAGGTGGAGCAGGATGTGGCCAACGTATTCGCGGTTCATCGGCACGCTCATCTTGGGGGCGTTGACTGCGAGTGTCACGTCGCTCTTCGCCTGGTCGCGCACATGGTCCATGAGGTCCTCGCAGAACTGCTGCACCTGGACGTCCTCCGTCTCAACGGGCTCCGTGCTGTTCTCCAGTTCGGAGAGCGTCTGGATATGGTTCGAGAAGTCGAGCAGGGCCTGTACCTCGGGCTGACGGCTGTCGAGCTTGCGGAAGGTCGGTTCGAGCTGGGCGGCGATGTTGCTGATGAACTTGGCCTTGAGGGCGTTGCTCTCGTTGGCCAGCTGGATGTTCTTCTGCTGACGACGGGTGAGCAGGATGTAACGCAGCAACATAACGGCTCCGAGCACGAGTGCAGCGGCAAGGATGCCGGCGAGAATGGCCAGACCGGTGATGATGACGCTGCGGGTGGTCAGCGAGCTGTCCTTGTCGGCAATAGTGGCCTCGTTATCCGTAATTTGCTGCTTCAGGGCCTTGATTTCGTCGGCATGCTTGATGGCGCTGGTAGAGTCCTTCCAAGCCATGTAGTTGCTGTAGGACTGCGCCACCATGCTGGCACTGCCCGACTTGCGGCCGTTGGCAATAAGCGTCTGGTAAACCTCGTCGACCTTGTCGTACTCCTTGCTGGCGGTGAGCTTGTCAGCCATCTCCTTGAAGACGGCATTGCCCTGGGCATTCATGCCGAAGGTGTAGTAATAGACGGCCTTGGTATAGAGCAGGTCGTTGGCCGTCTCGTCGTTGGAGGCGGCAGCGGCGTGACTCTCCAGCTGCTTCAGCTGTTCCTTGGCACCATCGACACGGCGCATCTTGATGTACATCTGCAGACGCTCCTTGGTGGTGAGGTAGTGGCAGGCAGCGGCCTGGCTGGGCGAGAGACTGCTGGCAGCGACCACCTGGTCGGCACGTCGCAACAGGTCGAAGGCTTCCTGGTAGAAGTTCTCCTTGTAATACAACGCTGTAGCCTTGGCAGCACACTCTACGGCCTGATAGATTTTGCCCTTGTTGGCATAATCGTTGAAGGCATGGATGAATGACGAACGTGCCAGGGCGATGTTTTCCTTGGGATCGATGGCCTCGGCACGCTTTTGCAGATCGCTCTTCTCGGCATCCTGTGCAGACAGGGAAACGCAGCAGAAGAGCAGGTTCACGAATAAGATTAAAAGCTTTCTATTCATATCGTATATACAGTTTTTTATGTTTCGCGATGCAAAAGTAAGCATTTTCTTTAACATTCGTGCAGAAAGAGCGAAAAAAAAGCCTCCCACCCTGCAAAAACAGGACGGGAGACGCGTTTTAGGGGGTTGCCTCGCTTAATAGAACTTAAAATAGTTGCGAGCGTTGTTATAAGAGATGTCCTCGACCATCTTGCCCAGGAGCTCGCGGTCGTCAGGCAGCAAGCCTTTCTCGACGTCGTTGCCCAGCAGGTTGCAGAGGATGCGGCGGAAATACTCGTGACGCGGATAAGAGAGGAACGAGCGGCTGTCGGTCAACATTCCCACGA
The DNA here is from genome assembly GCA_017448905.1 of Bacteroidales bacterium. Classification (GTDB taxonomy): domain Bacteria; phylum Bacteroidota; class Bacteroidia; order Bacteroidales; family P3; genus Colimorpha. The sequence goes on from JAFSKP010000041.1 coordinate 7,787, forward strand.
AACGTGAGAGCAGGCCGAGCACCGAGAGGGCGTTCATCTGGCGGATCATGCCGTCCATCTGGTCGTTGAACCACCAGCCTGAACCGAACTGGATCTTGCCGGGCTCGCCACCCTGGAAGTTGCCGAGCATCGTAGCGATGACCTCGTTGGCGCAGGGGTTCAACGTATATAATATAGTACGCGTGAGCTTGCCCTTCATGTTCAGGTTGTTCAGGAACTTCGACATGGCCTTGGCGGTGTTGAACTCGCCGATGCTGTCGAAGCCCGTGTCGGGACCAAGCTGGTTGTACATGGCGGTATTGTTGTCGCGGATGGCGCCGTAGTGGAACTGCTGTGTCCAGCCTGCATCGGCATCCATCTCGGCCATGACGGTCAGGAAGCAGTTCTTATACTGGCGAATCTCGTACTGGCTGAGTTGCTGTCCGCGCATAGCCTTCTCGAAGATGGTCTCAATCTGCGAGTCGGTGTACTCCTCGTCGTAGAACTCCTCGATACCGTGGTCAGAGAGCTTAGAACCCTGAGCCTCGAAGAACTCGTGGCGCTTCTTCAGGGCATCGACCATATCGGCAAACTTGGTGATGCCGACGCCGCTGACCTGCTCTAACTGATTGACATAGGCGCTGAACTCGGGCTTCTCGATGTTCATGGCCTTGTCGGGGCGCCAGGCGGGTATCATCATGGGGTCGTCCTTGGCCTTGTTGCGGGCGTACTCAATATGGTTGTGCAGGTCATCGACGGGGTCGTCGGTGGTGCAGACGCACTCTACGTTGTAGTGCTTCATCAGGCCTCGTGCCGAGAAC
>JAFSKP010000005.1 GCA_017448905.1 Bacteroidales bacterium
GAGCAATGCCATCCTGGAGCAGACGCTGCGAAACCTGCGCAACAAGCAGCACCCCTACCGCCAGCGAATCGACACCGACTTCCAGAACCGCGTCTCGGTGCTTGACAAACAGCAGGCATTGACGGGACAGGACTTCACGCTTACTACCGTGAGAGAGAAGCTGACGGTGCTGGTGATGTCGTTCGACTCGCTGCGCACCAACAACAAAGAGGGGCGCAAGGTGTACCAGGAGAACGGCTACCTGCAATCGTTCACACCAATCGTATCGCAGCTGGACGACGGCAACGACGAGGTGCAGCTGATGCGCGTACTGCAAGCCGTGAACCCCGTGGTGGTGGTCGACGAGAGCCACAACGCCACCTCGCGACTGGTTGCCCAATGCAAGGAAGAACAAGAAAGAGATACTCAACCTGAGCTACGTGCTTACGGCCTCATTGAAATTCCAGGAGACACTCGACAATGTGGTGAAAGGACTCAACAACGCGGGTTTCTCCAGTTTGGATTATCGTGCTGAAGACACAACCGTGCCGAAAGAGACTCCTGTGGAGTTGCCAAAGGCTGGAGAGGCAACGCTGTTCGACGAAGAACCTGAACCAACAGAAGAAGAGGAAACCATCGACACCACGCAAGTGACATTCCGGGCAGTCAATCCCTCGCCAGAACCATTGGAGGTTGTAGGTACGGGCGATGTTCCTCTCCCGACGGAGACTAAAGTGGTTGCCGACATACTGGAGCACGCCCAGAAAGAAGCTGACGACATGAACGAACAAATGGAAAACAGAGACGAAGAGATGATACCACACGAACTGGCACCGGCCGTTAAAACAGGCGTTATCCAATCGCGGTTTATTAAATCGGCCAGCGAGGTGCAGCTGCCAATGTTCTACGTGAAAGACGACACCAACCAAGTGGACAACGGCCTGTGGCCAAAAGAGGACATGCAATTTGAAGGGCAGCACCTGCTCAAGACCTTCCAACTGTCGAAACAACCCGCCGACATCAACTTTGCCGCCGCAGAAACGAATATGTACAAGGTGGATATCGACGAACAAACCGACGAGCACAAACCGACGTTGGTGAAAGTGAAAGGGGCTACCTACAAATACATCCTTGAGAACATCCGTCAGGCGAAAAACGTGGAAGATATGCGAAACCGCTGTGCCCAGCATGTGGCAGGTGTTATGGGGAATATGATACCGCTGACGGACAGAGACATTCAAGGATATGTAGCACGAATTTTCGAGGGATTCACCGAGGCCGACCTTGACGACTTTATGCAGCATCTTGGCGACTATACCGCCGTCATCAAAAAACGGATACTAGCCTTGGAGGACGAACACAAAGAGAAGGAGTTTGAACGTATGCTGGAAGCCGACGAGATATACCTGAAGCCAGCATACCCCATTCCGCGTTCAATCACACTATCCAAACCCTTGGATGACATTCCCAAGATGCTTCGCTCGAAAGAGGAGGCTGTCAACGGATTTGAGCGGGAAGTAATCAACGACGTGGCCAACCTGGACAACGTGGAATGGTGGACACGGAATGTGGAGCGACGTGGTTTCTGCATCAACGGCTTCATCAACCACTATCCCGACTTCATCATCAAGACCACGAAAGGGAAGGTTGTGCTGCTTGAGACAAAGGGCGACCATCTGGAGGCCGGCAAAAAGATACGGTTGGGAAACCTGTGGGCAAACAAGGCAGGCAACGACTACCGCTACTGCCTGGTGTACAGCGACCGTCAGGTTGACGGAGCGTATACCAAGTCGGAGTTCCTTGAAATGATAAGAAACTGGTAAACAAGGTTTTGTCAAATAATGCCGTATTCTGAAACAAGTGTTCCATGTTGTTATTTACACTCTATTAATAAAAGGAGGACACCCTTGGGCGTCCTCCCTTTCTGTTCGTGTCAGCGTCTCAAGTTTCATTTCTGGCCTGCACGGATCTCGGCGTTGGGCGTTGTGTTGTAGGCACATTCGCCCCACGAGAGTTGTCCAGAGGAACTATGGACGTTGACCCATCCATAATGGACTGTGCTGTCTTTCTTGATGCGGCATCCGATGTAGAAGCTTTGCGGTAGTGTATCAAGAATATAACCAAACGACGCATCTCCCTGCCCCTCGAATCTGCTGCTCTCGCCGATAGAAGCGCCGTTACCAAGGGGCAATATCACATCCCATTGGTCTTCGATGTTGACGATATTGTTGCCACCCTCAGTCCAGTTGTAGTCAATGTAGGGGTACTGGTCGTCGCCGGCAATGCGGAACTCGAGGACTCCATCATTGTCGAAGTCGACACCAGAAACATTAGTGAATGTATAACCCGCTATGGTTATGCTGCCATTGCTTATAATACTTCCCATTTTGATGCTACTGTTGCCGGGGTCAGTGCCGGGATTGGTGCCGGGATTGGTGCCGGGATTGGTGGTAGTGGTGTTTGTCGGGGTGTCGTCCTCTTTGTCACCACAGGCTGCCATGGCGAAGACAAGCATGGCTGCCACGAGAAGTCTTGAAATGATTTTCATGGTATTGTTATTTTAAGGCACTTACAAATCACTTGGTTATAATATCCATCTCGTCGATGAGACGGCGACAGCCAGCGTATTTGTCGATGACGAAAAGCATATAGCGTGTGTCGAGGCAGATGCAGCGTTGCAGGTTCTCCTCGAAGTCGATGTCGCCCGACATTGCCTCGCTGTTGCCGTCAAAAGCCAGACCTATAAGGTTGCCCTCGGCATCCATGACAGGGCTGCCGCTGTTGCCTCCCGTGATGTCGTTGTTGGTCACAAAGCAGGTAACCAACTCTCCTTTGCTGTTGGCGTATGGGCCGAAGTCGCCGTTGGCATAGAGGGTCTTGAGACGCTCGGGAACGATGAACTCGCTATTGTCGGGGTCTTCCTTCTCCATGACACCCTTGAGGGTGGTGTAGAAGCTGTAGGAGACAGCATCCTTGGGGTCGTAAGCCTTGACGTTGCCGTAAGTGAGGCGTATGGTGGAGTTGGCATCGGGACTCATGAGCTTGACTCCGTCGTTGATCTGCAGTATGCCGTCGGTGAAGTTGCGGATGCCCCGCTTAAGGCCGTCAGCCGACTCTTTGGGAATGAGGCTTCTGACATCGTTGTACTTTTCGTAGGCTCCCTTTCCGGCAAGATAGAGGGGATCCTTGGCGAGCTTCTTCATGTCGGGTTTCTGCATCATCTTGTCGAAAGACTCCTTGGTGGCGAAAGCCGACTTGCTGAACAAGTCGTCCACATACTTGGTGAAATTGCCCTTATACTTGCGGTCGGCATCGACGAGGAACTGCGGCATATACTGCATGTCCATGTGCTTGTAGACATACTCCATCATGGCAGCCATGACACGCTTCTCGGTCTCCATGTTGTAGTCTTTGTAGAACTCGTCGGCCATCTTGCCGACGCCTTCGATGATTTCATCACGCCGGTCGGCATAGCGAGGGTCGTTGGCTGCTTCAATATTATGGTAGAAACGGACAGCCTGCAGCAACATCTCAGGTCCAGTGAGGAGACCCTCTGCCAGGTAGCTGATGGCGGCCTCGTAGGGCGCACGGTCGGCATAGCCTTTCTTAATGAGAGGCAACGCCTCGGCATATTTGGGGTCTTTGCTCTGGGCCCATATCTTGTAGATACGCTCGGTCTCCTTCTTCACGCCCATGGTATTGAGGTTCTTGAGGGCTTTGTTCTGCTCATTGCTGTATTTCCAGTAGTTGGAGCAGCTGGCATATTTCGAGGCATACTTTATCTTGGTCTCCTGGCTGGCGGACATCTCCTCGCGGAGGATATTGATCTTGACGGTACGGATCTCGTAACGAAGCTTGTTGGTGATGTCCATGGTCTCCTCAAGGCCGTAGCTGGTGAGGAAATGGTCGGTAGTGCCGGGGAAGCCCATGACCATGGCGAAGTCGCCATCCTTCAGCTCACGGTTGCTGACGGGGAGATGGTGCTTCGGCTGTAGCGGTTTGTTGGCGTCGCTGTATTCCGCAGGATTGCCATCGGGACCGGTGTAGATGCGGAAGAGCGAAAAGTCGCAGGTGTGGCGTGGCCATGACCAGTTGTCGGTGTCGCCACCAAACTTGCCCATCGATGAAGGGGGTGCACCGACAAGACGCACGTCCTTGTAGATGATATGGACAAAAAGGAAGAACTGGTTGCCGTTGAACATCGGCTTGACCTGTGCATCGTAGATGGTGCCGCCGACAGCCTTTTTGGCTATCTGGTCGCTGACCTCCTTGATGGCACGCGAACGCTCGTTCTCGCTCATGTCATCGCTGAGGGCGGCCTTGACCTGGTCGGTGACATCTTCCATGCGGACAAGGATAGAGGCTGTGAGGCCGGGGTTGGGAAGCTCCTCCTGCATGGTCTTGGCCCAAAAACCGTCGCGCAGGTAGTCATGCCCCACGGTGCTGTGTTCCTGTATCTTGCCGTAGCCGCAATGGTGATTGGTGGAGACCAGACCCTTTGAGGAGATGATCTCGCCCGTGCAGAAATGCCAGAATGGGCTGCCGTCGTTCCCAAGGCCGACAACGGCATCCTTTATGCAACTCTGGTTGATGCTGTAGATGTCCTCCGGAGTGAGTTTGAATCCCGCTTTCTGCATGTCGGCGTAATTCTTGCCGATTAGCGAGAGTAGCCACATGCCTTCATCGGCTCTGACAATGCCTGCCGAGGCAAAGAGCAAAGCCATGGAGAGAATGATTGATTTGATTTTCATTGTCATAAGTGTAAAATTATTGATTATTAATATTTTTTCGTTTGTCTAACCCAAATAACCGTTTTGCAAATGTACGTTTTTTTTTGAAGGTAGAACCAATAAAAAGGAAAATGTGGCAAAAAAACCTCTCCAAAAAGTTATCAACAAGTTTACAACAGATCCTCACGATGTTGAAAAGAACCAGGACAAAACAAAAAAAATATTCTTTAATCACTGATAACAAGAATAGTATGGCAACCCAAATTCTTTTTGAAACTTTATGGCTCGTTATTCGTAAAATGGAATTGCAAAGTAAAGAAATGGGAGTTTTAAACAATTTTAGGACTTAAATGGTTTTTTTTGGAAAATAATTAGTATTTTTACACCTTGAAAAAATATCGGTAAAAGTGTCGCTACTTATTGGCATAGAGTATTGTAAGCTTGACAGTAATGGTCGTTTCAAGCTTCCAATTGCTATAAAAAAGCAGTTGGAGGGCGAAGACTGTCGCTTTGTTATCCGGCCAAGCATCTATGCCGAATGCCTGGAGTTGTGGACATACGCCAGTTTCGAGGAGGAAATAGCTAATCTTCAAAAAGAGCTCAACCCCTACTCTATCGAAGACCGCAAGATGTTGCGCGTGCTGAGCGCCGGCAACATTGTCGAGATAGACACCAACGACCGTCTGGTTATCCCTGGCGAGCAACGCAAGCGTCTCGGAAACACGAAAGACCTTGTGCTGCAGTCGACTGGCAAGTTTATGGAAATCTGGAGTCACGACATTTATGACCGTATCAGCAGTGAATCCGTCGACTATGCCGAAAAAATCGACAAACGCTTAGGGAGGGTCAAGGATGAACCAGGAGAATAGAGAATACCATCGGCCCGTCATGCTGTCAGAATGCATTGAAGGCCTTGACATTCACCCGAGCGGAGTGTATGTCGATGTCACGTTCGGCGGTGGCGGCCATTCGCGTGCCATCCTCGAGCGTCTGGACGAGTACGGAAGACTCTTTGCCTTCGACCGCGACGGCGATGCCGCCGGCAACGCCATCGACGACCCCCGGTTCTGTCTCATCAACGAGAACTTCAAGTTTCTGAAGAGCTTCCTGCGTCTCCACGGCGTGCGGAGCATCGACGGGTTGCTCGCCGACCTGGGCATCTCCAGCCACCAGATTGACGATGCCGAACGGGGGTTCTCCACACGTCATGACGGCCCGTTGGACCTGCGTATGGACTGCCGCGAGGGCGGCACCGCAGCCGACCTTGTAGCCACAGCCGACGAGAAGGAGCTGGCCAAAGTACTGCGTCTCTACGGCGAATTGCCTAATGCCGGCGCTATGGCGCATGCCATCGTTGTGGCTCGCGACTCTAAAGCCATCACCACCACGGGCGAATTGTGCAATGCCGTCGCCCACCTCCTGCCCCGTGGGCGTGAGAACAAAACTCTCGCAATGCTTTTTCAGGCGTTGCGCATCGAGGTCAACGGCGAGCTGGAGGCTTTGCGGCAGATGCTAGCCCAGGCTGTGGAAATCCTCAAACCCGGCGGAAGAATATGCGTGATGTCATACCATTCGCTTGAAGACCGGATAGTGAAGAACTTCTTCCGCACGGGTAATTTCGAAGGCGAGGTGAAGAAAGACTTTTTTGGCAATGTCATTGCACCTCTGATACCGGTGACACGCAAGCCCGTCACGGCCGGAGAAAAAGAACTGAGTGTGAACAACCGCGCACGCAGTGCAAAACTGAGAGTGGCAAAGAGAGTGGAATGCGAATTGTAATACAATAACTACACAATAATATCAAAGGGAATTGGGTGAAAAAGGCAATAATAAGAACAGAAGGGGAAGGCTGGCTCGCTTTCTAGGTGGCGACGTGCTTGAGTCGAAGTTCGTGTTGAGACAGATACCATTGGTAGTCATCATCGTAAGCATGTGCCTGGCATTGGTGGCCATACGATACGAGGTCGAGAGCCTTACGAAAGAAAAGAGTGAACTGGAGCGCAAGGTGAGCTACATGCGAGAGGTACGCGTGCAGATGAGGAGACAGTATCAGGAGTCGATACGCATCTCGCGCATCGACCGCGACCTTGACACCATCGGTGTGGGACTTGTCGCCGGTCCGCCCTACGAATTGAAGATTGAAAAGTAGTCATTATATACACATAAACCATGAAGAAGAATGAGCCCATGTCAAGCCGTGCCAAAGCAGGCATAGTGTTCCTGATCCTCACCGTAGGATTCGGGGTGGCTATTCTTTGGTCCGCCATCAAGGTGACATGGGTTGACGGCGACACATGGAGAGAACGCGCCGAAAAACTGACAAAGAACTACATACCCCAAAAGGCTCACCGCGGGAACATCTATTCGAGCGACGGCAAGATACTGGCCACCACCGTGCCGGAGTGCGACCTCTACTTCGATTTCACGCGACGCATGCAGCGCGATGCCAAGGGGGATGTCATTACTGTCGACAACTACAGGCTGCAAAAGAAAGACACCCTCTATACCACGACAATAATAGACTCCAACTATTTCAAGTATGTAGACACCGTGTGCCAGATACTGCATGCCGCCTTCCCCGAGACCACAGCAGTGCAGTTCAGGCGTATGCTCGACTACCACCGCGACACGACACACAGGGGCTGTGTACTCATCAAACGCCATGTTCCTTACAGCGACTGGGACCGCATCTGCAAGTTCGGCGGATGGCGAAGAGCCGTGGTGAAATATGTCGACGGCAAGTCCGTGATACACTACAAACGCTTCAAGACCTATGGCAACATGGCCGAGAGCGTAATAGGCTTCAATGCGTCGTATTCCAACGATGTCTATAGCGGCCTGGAAGGCTACTACGACTCGGTGTTGAAAGGACAGGACGGACTTGTACTGTGCCGCCGTCTGACGTGGGGCTCGTGGATTCCCGTGGGACGCGGCACCGTCATCAGCGCTGGCGACAGCGACAGCGTACGTACCGACTCTATCCCCGGCCATCCTGTGGTCGACGGCAAGGACATCGTCGCCACGATAGACACCCGTCTGCAGGACATCGCCCACTACTCGCTTGAGCAGTCGCTGCGCCGCTACGGAAGCTCTGCGGGTTGCGCCATCCTCATGGAGGTAGCCACCGGCAATGTGCTTGTATGCTCCAGCCTGGTACGCGACACCAACGGGCGTTACAGAGAGTCGCCCAACCGCAATGTGCCGCTCACCGACCTTTATGAGCCCGGGTCGGTCTTCAAACCCGTTTTGCTGACGGCAATGTACAACGACACCTCTTTCGCTCTCGACACCTCCATGCTGCTGCCCGTGGGCACCAAGACTTTCAGCAAGAACAGCCAGGTGGTGAAAGATCACGGCCAGGCCAACGACATCTTCCCGTTGTGGAAAGCCGTCGCCATCTCGTCGAACGTGGCATTCTGCGAACTTGCATGGCGCTACTACGACGGACGGCGTGACACCCTGCTCAGCCAGGTGAAGTCGATATTCCCCTACCGACCCATGCAGGTCGACATCAGAGGTCCGGAATACGTAGGGCGCACCAACACCCTGATTTACGACAACAACTTCCTGCGTTTCTGCTATGGCTACTCGAGCTCGGTGTCACCTCTACGCCTGGCCACATTCTACAACGCCATCGCCAATGGCGGATGCATGGTCAAGCCGCGATTCTGCCGCGCAATCATCAGCAACGGAAAGCGCGAGGAACTCCCCGTGCAGGTCATCCACGACCGAATCTGCAGCCGACAGACCGCCGAGACCATCCGCGACCTGCTGGTGGGCGTCGTCGAAGGCGGCACTGGCGACAACATCAAGAACGACACCTACTCCATCGCCGGCAAGACAGGCACCGCCGAGACTGCTCCCGGAGCGTCAACAAGCAACGTGACTTTCGTTGGCTTCTTCCCCGCCGACAAGCCCAAGTACACATGCCTCGTGATGATGCGCGACGTGGGGCATGTCTTCGGACGCAACGTCGCCCCCGTGTTCCTCAACATTGCCGACTGCGTGGTGTCGCTCGACAAGGATCTCGATTGCAGACCCACCATCGAGCACCTCGCCGAGAAATACTCCCAAAAGGGTGGCAGTATCGACGACCCCCCCACCGTCAGCAAAGCTCCTCAAGCCACCATCCGGCGCGCCTACAGCAGGATGGGCCTCAAGTACTCGAAGATAGCGAGCACAAGCCGGTGGTGCTACTACAACGACGGCGACGACGACACCCCTCCGTCGTATGTGGCCTACAGATCCCCGCACGGGCAGATGCCCAACTGCTACGGGATGACAATACGCGACGCGCTGCTGCTATGCCGCAGCATGGGGATAGATGTATCTTTTGAGGGCTACGGAAAGGTATACTCGCAGGATCCCAAAGCCAGGACACCCCTCACCAAGAACCCCAAAGTACACCTGAAACTGAAAGTAGAAAACTGAAATAACGATTTCCACACTGGCCTGACACCACAGGCAACCATATCAAACCATGAACATTCACGACATATTACACAGCATAGAATACAAGGCCTTTCGTTCTCACAATGAATGCCCGGCCGAAGGCGAAGTGGAGAGCTTGTCTTTCGACTCGCGCGAGGCGAAAGCCGGCTGCATGTTTGTGGCGCAGAAAGGTGTCCATTCCGACGGACACCTCTTCATCCCGAAAGCCATAGAAAACGGCGCCACAGTGGTCATGTGTCAGGACCTGCCCGACAGCCAGCCCGACTCTGTGCTGTTCATCCAGGTGCAAGACACCGACGAGGCCCTCGGCGTTGCCGCCTCAAACTTCTTCGGCAACCCATCACGCCGCCTGAAACTTGTGGGCATCACAGGCACCAATGGCAAGACCACAACGGTGACACTGCTGCACCAGATGGTGCGCGGCCTAGGGTTGCACGCAGGACTGCTCTCGACGATAGTGAACCGCATCGACGACGACGAGGTCCCGGCAACGCACACCACTCCCGACGCCATCGAGCTCAACCGTCTGCTCTCCGCCATGGTGGAGCGGGGCTGCGAGTATTGCTTCATGGAAGTGAGCTCACATGCCATCGTGCAGAAACGCGTCGCCGGACTGCACTTCGCCGGTGCCATCTTCAGCAACATCACCCACGACCACCTCGACTACCACAAGACCATGGCCAACTACATCGCCGCAAAAAAAGGCCTTTTCGACAGCCTCACGCCCGATGCCTTCGCTCTCGTCAATGTCGACGACAAGAATGGCCGCGTCATGGTGCAGAATTGTGTGGCACAAGTCAAGACATACAGTCTTCAGACCGTCGCCGACTACCGTTCCAAAGTGATGGAGAGCACCATGCAGGGGCAGCAGATAGTGCTGAACGGGAACGACTTCTGGACACCGCTTGTGGGTCGGTTCAACGCATACAATATCACGGCCATCGTGGCCACGGCTCTCCTGCTGGGGTTCGATAAGAGTGAGGTGATAAGAGTGGCCAGCGGACTGCATGCCGCCCCCGGCAGGTTCCAATACATACATGGCCGCGGCATCACCGCCATTGTCGACTACGCCCACACCCCCGACGCGCTGAAGAACGTCATAGACACCATCAACCAGGTACGCCGCCCGGAGCAGTGCCTTATCGTGGTGGTGGGCTGCGGCGGCGACCGCGACCCCCTCAAGCGCCCCATCATGGCCCGCATCGCGGCAGAAGGTGCCGACCGTCTGGTCCTCACCAGCGACAACCCTCGGACCGAAGACCCCGACGCCATCCTCGATGCCATGGAACGCGGACTTGACCCTGAGCTTAAAACCAAAACCATACGCATCACCGACCGCCACCAGGCCATCCGCGCGGCAGCAATGATGGCTCACGACGGCGACATCATCCTCGTCGCCGGGAAAGGACACGAGACCTACCAGGAAGTCAACGGAATACGTCACCATTTCGACGACCGGGAAGAAGTGTGCAGAGAATTGAAAAGTGATAATTGAAAATCAATCTAGATAATCTAGACAATCTAGATAACCTAGAGCTTCTAGAAAAAAAGAACACAGATGTTATACTATTTTTTCACATGGCTTGACAGAGAATTCGACTTTCCAGGGGCTGGGGTGTTCCAGTACATCTCATTCCGTGCGGCCATGTCGGTCATCACCTCGCTGGTAATCATGCTCATCCTGGGCAAGCCTTTCATCAAATGGTTACGTGGCAAGCAGATTGGGGAGACTGTGCGCGACCTGAAACTCGACGGTCAGAAGGAAAAAGAAGGCACGCCAACCATGGGAGGACTGCTGATAATCGCCGCTGTCGTCATACCCACCCTCCTCTTCGCCAAGCTCGACAACATCTACGTGCTTATAATGCTCGGCACCACACTGTGGTTGGGACTCATAGGATTCATCGACGACTACATCAAGGTGTTCCGCAAACACAAGGAGGGCTTACGCGGCAAATACAAAGTCTTGGGCCAAGTGGTGCTGGGCGTCGCCGTAGGGTTGCTGATTATGTACCACCCCGACATCACCATCAAGGAGACCTCCTCGGTGGAGAACTATGTGGCGTCGCACAATGTCAATATTGCCGACAACTACCAGAAAGCCAAAAGCGAATTCTCTCAAGACCCGGTCAAGTCAACCAAAACGACAATACCTTTTGTGAAGAGCAACGAGCTCGACTATGCGAAGATCATCACCTGGATGGGCCCTTGGGCTGAGAAATGGGTATGGCTCGTCTATGTGCTGCTTGTCATTTTTGTCGTCACCGCCACAAGCAACGGAGCCAACCTGACGGATGGCATCGATGGCCTCGCTACCGGCACGTCGGCCATCATAGGCTCCACCTTTGCCATACTGGCTTGGGTATCGGGCAACATCATCTTCGCCAACTACCTCAACATCATGTTCTTGCCTAACATCGGAGAACTTGCTGTCTTCATCACCGCATTCGTCGGTGCCACACTGGGATTCCTCTGGTACAACACTCATCCGGCGGAGATTTTCATGGGCGACACCGGCTCGCTGACCATTGGAGGCATCATTGCTGTCTTCGCACTGCTCATCCGCAAGGAGCTGCTCATACCTATCATCTGCGGCATCTTCCTGATGGAGAGCCTCTCCGTCATAATCCAGACCTGCGGCTGCAAGCTGTACCGCCGTCGTCATCACCTGCCTGCCGGACAGATGGTCCCCGTCGACAAACGACCTTTCCTCATGACGCCACTGCACCACCACTACCAGAAGAAAGGTCTGAAGGAGCAGAAGATTGTCATGCGCTTCTACCTTGTCGGCATTCTCCTGGCCATCATAGGGATAGTAACTCTGAAATTGAGATGACACTCCAAATAACAATAATAACGATATAACGGGATAAACAAAAAAAAAAAACATAATGTACGAGTCATTAGCAACACAAGGGCGCGACAAAATCCACACCGGCTTGGCTGGCATAGACAGCTCGCGTCTCAAGAAACTGCGCAGCGCTCATCTGCGCGACTGCTTCAGCCTCATAGACGAGATGCGCCACAAACTTGAATTCGTGGCGCGCGTCAGGGGCATCTCCTTCATCGACGACGCCGCATCACGCAGCAGCCTTTCGACATGGTATGCCCTGGAGACCGTCGAAGGTGACATGGTTTGGATTGCCAACGGTGCCACCGTCGAGCGTGCCAACACATCGGGCATCAAACGCCTGCACACGCTGGTCCGCAACAAAGTGAAGTGCATCATCTGCCTGGGCGACAGCACGGCATTCGAGATGACCTTCGGTGATGTCGTCAGCGACATCCGTTCCGCAGCCGACATGCACGAAGCCGTCACCATGGCATTCTACAGCGACCGTGAAGACTACAAGGTGCTGTTCTCGCCGGCCGTCGAAAACGGGCAGCCCTACGAAGAGCAGGGCGATGCCTTCAAACGTGAAGTCAACGAACTCTGAAAGCATAATACAGTAAGATAAGAACGAAAAGCCTTATGGCGGAGAATACGGGAAAAAAGAAATTCAGTTTGCCGAGCTCGTTCTCGCTGCTCAACTCCTTCAAGGGAGACCGGGCGATATGGATCATTTTCTTTTTCCTGACGGTAGCCTCGCTGGTGTCGGTCTTCAGCTCGATAGGCTACGAGGCTGTCACGACACACCGTACCCCTGGGAATGCCTTCTTCCGCCACACGATGTTCGTCATTGCCACCTACCTGCTTGTCATCATCCTTTCCAATTTCGACTACAGGAGATTTGCGCCGGCGTCGTGGATTGGCTACCTGCTCTCGGTCGTCCTGCTCATTGTGGCTTTCGTCCTTGGACATGAGGACGCAGCCTCAGGGTCGGGCATGGGGCGATGGATACGCCTGCCTCTGGTGGGACGTTTCCAGCCGTCGGAGTTCGCCAAAGTCGTGCTTGTGGTCTACCTGGCACGGACGCTCGCCATGAAGAAGACAGAGCTCCGCGAATGGAAGGTGTTCCGCAACATAGTGCTGACTACATTGCTTGTCGTCGCACTAATCTTCCCACAGAACTTCTCGACGGCGGCAATCATCGCTGTCATCTGCTTCGTCATGATGCGCATCGCTCCGGTCGACGCGCGTCATTGGCGACTCACGGTGATAGGACTTGTCGCCTTCGGCCTTCTGCTTGTATTCCTTGGCTCGCACTTCGAGATACCCTATCTGTCGCGAGCCAACACTTGGAGCAGCCGTGTCGACAAGTGGCTCAATTTCGACGAGGATGAGCTCTCGCAAGAGTCGATGGCACGTATGGCGGTGGCGTCAGGACGCTTCTTCGGCGTGGGCGTGGGCTCAACAGTGCAGGCCCGCCTTATGACGCAGGCGAACAACGACATGATCTATTCCATCATCATCGAGGAGACCGGCATGCTCGGCGGCATATCCGTGTTCCTGCTCTACCTGTTTCTCTACATACGTTGCATGCGTGTGGCATGGCGTTGCAAGGGGGACTTCGGTCGCATGACAGTCTTTGGCCTCGGCACAATGATATTCCTTCAGGCATGCATACACATGAGCGTGTCTGTAGGAGCGATGCCCGTGACGGGACAGACGCTGCCACTCATCAGCTCGGGAGGCACCGCCTACCTTTGCACCGGCATGGCCGTCGGCATTATCCAGTCGGTGGCTTTCGACCAGCAACGGAGGACTGAAAACGTCCATTCGAAAACGGAGAGCGAAGAAAAACTCAAACAATAAAGCATTCAAGCATTCACACATTCAAGCATTCAAGCATTCAAGCATTCAAGCATTCACACATTCAAGCAATAAAGAAATGAGAGCAATAATCAGTGGAGGAGGAACAGGCGGTCATATTTTCCCGGCAATAGCCATCGCCAATGCCATCAAGGGTCGCCACCCTGACGCCGAGATACTCTTTGTCGGCGCCGAGGGACGCATGGAGATGGAAAAGGTGCCGGCGGCAGGATACAAAATCAAGGGGCTCCCCATCGCCGGACTGCAACGGCGGCTTACCCTCAAGAATCTGGCCTTACCCTTCAAGCTGCTGAAGAGCCAGCGCATGGTGCGACGCATATTGATGGACTTCGCGCCCGACATCGTCATCGGCGTTGGCGGCTATGCCAGCGCCCCTACTCTTAAGATGGCCACCAAGATGGGGTTCAAGACCGTGTTGCAGGAGCAGAACTCCTTCCCCGGACTGACCAACAAGATGCTGGCCAAGAATGCCGATGTGATATGCGTGGCCTACGACGGGCTGCAACGTTTCTTCCCCCCCGAGAAGATTGTCTTCACAGGCAACCCTGTGCGCGAAGTCATCGAGCGTATGGACTGTACTCATGAGGAAGGGGCAGCCTTCTTCGGTTGCGACCCCGAGAAGCCCATAGTCCTTTCGGTGGGAGGCAGTCTGGGTGCCGGATCCATCAACAACATGCTGATGAGCCACCTGCAACGCTTTCGCGAGAACAAGGTGCAACTCGTTTGGCAGACAGGCAAATGGATGTATGACGACGCAGTGCAGAAGGTGAAGAACGCAGGTCTGCAGGAATGGGTCAAAGTGCATCAGTTCATAGGCCGCATGGAGATGGCCTACGCCGCCGCTGATGTCGTCATATCGCGTGCCGGTGCCATCGCCATATCGGAACTTTGTATTGTCGGCAAGCCTGTGGTGCTGATTCCGTCGCCCAACGTGGCCGAGGACCACCAGACAAAGAATGCCATGGCTCTCGTCAGCAAGGGTGCCGCCATCATGGTGCGCGATGCAGAATGCAAGGATACAGGCATCCAGACAGTACTCGACCTGATAGCAAACCCCACAGCATGTACGCAGATGAGCAGGAATATCCAACAATTCGCTCGTCCACACTCGGCCGAACTGATTGTTGACGAAATCGAAAAAATCGTGATAAAAAAATAATTGTTCCCGAAAGAAAAGACAAACGCACAGTCTTCCTTCACTAACGCATTAACACATTAAGCGAAGTAAAAAAAACAAGTCGTGACAATAATTGCGGTTGTTTCACGGATAATAAGCGAAAGAAACTCTGTAAACTGTAAACTGTAAACTGTAAACTGTAAACTGTAAACTGTAAACTGTAAACTGTAAACCTTAAACATTAAACCTTAAACCTTAAACCTTACTAACACATTGAAGTATTATTTTATTGGTATTGGTGGTATCGGCATGAGTGCCATAGCCCGCTTCTTCAAACAAAGCGGTCATGCCGTGAGTGGCTATGACCACACGGAAAGCCCGTTGACAAAAAGGCTTGAGTCCGAGGGGATGAGCATACACTATGACGACGACCCCTCCAAGATGCCTGACGACATCGACATGGTGATATACACCCCCGCTGTGCCGACCGACACCAGAGTGTTCCAGCACGCCATAGAGAAGGGCTTCACGATGAAAAAACGGTCGGAAGTACTGGGCGAGTTGACACGCGGACGCAAATGCATCGCCGTCGCCGGCTCGCATGGCAAGACCACAACCAGTGCCATGATAGCCCATCTGCTGCACTCCTCACCTGTTGGTTGCTCTGCCTTCCTGGGCGGAATAGCCAAGAATTTCGACAGCAACATGATTGTCGACAACAAGAGCGAGTATGTCGTCGTCGAAGCTGATGAATACGACCGCTCTTTCCTGCAGCTCCACCCCTACTATTCAGTCATCACCGCTACGGACCCCGACCACCTCGACATCTATGGCACACATGAGAAACTGATAGAGGCCTTCCAGCAGTATGCCAACCAGACCATCCCCGAAGGGGCTCTTTTCGTCAAGGAAGGACTCGCCGGGCATCATCACGACCATGAACATGACCATGAGGACCTTGACAGTCATGACCACCGCCTCCACATTGGCGAAGAAATTGAATGCTACAGCTATTCGGCCCGTTCCATCGAGCCTGACTACTACGCCATCAATGTGCGAAACTACAACGGCAACATCTACTTCGACCTTCGGACTCCTGCCAAGGTGTTGTTCGACCTCGAGCTCTGCAACTCGTGCCTCTACAACGTGGAGAACGCCGTGGCCGCCTCGGCTGTGGCACTGCGTTGCGGGCTTGACGAATACCAGCTACGCAACGGCCTCAAGACATTCAAAGGCATCAAACGCCGCTTCGATGTGAGGGTCAAGGGCAAAGACTTCGTCTATATCGACGACTATGCCCACCATCCCAAAGAAATCACCGCCACCATCGAGTCTGTAAAATATCTTTACCCCGGCAAGCGTATCGTCGGAATCTTCCAACCCCATCTCTACAGCCGTACACGAGACCTCGCCGACGAGTTTGCCG
The DNA here is from genome assembly GCA_017448905.1 of Bacteroidales bacterium. Lineage (GTDB taxonomy): Bacteria > Bacteroidota > Bacteroidia > Bacteroidales > P3 > Colimorpha. Next base: position 16,419 of record JAFSKP010000005.1, read on the forward strand.
ATGCCCTCAAGCCATTGGACGAGATAGTGCTGATGCCCATCTACCCGGCGCGCGAAAAACCCATCCCCGGAGTGTCGTCGGGAATGATTCTGCGCAAAATCGAGAGTATGAACAAGTACTTGAGCAGCGCCGACCAGATACCAGACCTGGCCGAAGCGCTGTGTCCCGACGTGCTGCTCACCATGGGAGCTGGCGACATCGACCGCCTTGTCCCCGTCCTCGAAGAACGATTCAAAGAAACCGACAATAAGTGAAGTTTAAAGTTTATTGGATTTTTATCATACTTATCATCAATAAAATAACCATAGTTATTGTCACAACTTTTTTAAAGTTACTATCTGATAGACGTCTGTGCATTCCATAACCAATAACCAATAATCCAAAGCCCTTGCGACTGAACGTAAAAAACCTTATCATCTGGCTGCTTATCATAGCTGTCGTCGTGACATTCCACATCGTGCGTCGCAATTCCACGATGCGTGGCATCGAGACCGTCGTGACAGGCAACGACATCTGTCTGCTTACCGAGAGGGATGTCGACAGCCTGCTGATAGCCGCCTACCCCACGTTACGCCAGACCGACATCGGCCGCGTGGAGAAACGCAAGATACGGCAGACGCTGCTCGACCACCCATATATCCTGGATGCCAAGGTGGGCATGTCGGCGGGCGGCAAGCTCCAAGTCGAGGTGACTCAAAGGGCACCCATCGTGCGCGTCTTCTTCCAGGGCAATGAGTTCTACATCTCGAACGAGGGTACCTTCATGCCCTTATGTGCCGAGCACTTCTGCGACATCATGATAGGCAGCAGCGAGTATGCGGAGCCAAGGTTGCCAAATCTGCGGGCAATCCGTCTGGACGACACTGCGTCAGAACACCGTTCCTTCGCACTGGAAAGCATCTGGCGACTGGCGCGTTTCATCCACGACAACCAACAGTACGACGGCGTCTTCGACCAAGTCGCAATGACCGCCAAGGGTGACCTGGTGCTGACCCCGAAACTGGGCAATACCAGCGTCATTGTAGGCGACACCCTGCAGCTTGACGAGAAATTCGAGAACCTGTGGGTGTTCTACGACCAGGGGGTGAAGAAGACCGGATGGGACACCTATAAGACCATCAATCTCAAATACAAGAATCAGCTCGTTGGAGTCAAAAGGTGAAGCCTATAACGAAGAATAATAAATCAACACATACATAATAGCCATGAACAATCAGAACGACATCATCGTAGGTCTCGACATCGGAACGACAAAAATCGCCTGCTTTATAGGACGGCGTACCGAAGACGACAAAATCAAAATCATCGGTTTCGGCAAGACCGACTCCAAAGGCGTGGAACGCGGCGTGGTCAAGAACATCAAGGACACATCGAAGTCCATCGCCAAGGCTGTCCAGGCAGCCTCCGAGCAGGCTGGCATCGAAGTCACGGAAGTCTATGTCGGCATTGCCGGCCAACACATCAAGAGCCAGCAGAACATGGGCACCGTCGTCATTCCTCCCGAGCAACGCCTCATCAAGCAGGAGGATGTCGACCGCCTCATCGAAGAGCAGCACAATATGCTCCTCAACCCCGGCGAGGATATCATACACATCTTCCCTCAGAATTTCGTTGTCGACGGCGAGGAGCTGAGCCCCGACGTCAACCCCGTCGGCGTCAGCGGCAAGCAGCTGAAGTCCAACTTCCACATCGTCACCGGAAATACCGTGAACCTGCGCAACATCCACGACAGCGTGGAGCGTGCCGGCTTGCGCATCAAAGGTGTTGTCCTTGAACCCATAGCATCGGCCTACGCCGTCCTCGACGACGACGACCGCGAGGCGGGAGTGGCTCTGGTCGACATCGGAGGCGGCACCACCGACATAGCCATCTTCAAGGAGGGTGTCATACGCCACACCACCGTGTTGCCTCTGGCAGGCAACGCCATCACAAACGACATCAAAGACGGATGCAAGATAATGCGCCCGCAAGCTGAGACACTGAAGACCCGTTTCGGCTCCTGCCTGCCACAGAATGTCAGCGAGAACGACATCATCTCCATCCCCGGACTGCACACCCAGCCGGCACGCGAGATCAGCATGCGCACCCTCGCCGGCATCATAAAGGCCCGCACAGAGACCATCCTCGAGCAGGTAGACTACGAAATCAAGAAATCGCATCTCGAAAAGGACATCTTCGCAGGCATCGTGCTTACTGGTGGCGGCGCACAGCTGCGTCACCTCAAGGAACTCACCGAATTCATGACCGGCATAGACACCCGTGTGGGACTGCCCGACGCCCATCTCGACAAGAACACCGACCCCGAGATAATAAACACTATGTATGCCACCGGCATAGGACTCGTCATGCACGGCTTCTACGAACTCGACCGCCAGCGGATGCAGGAGATGGAGTATGCCGAGAACGAAGAAGACATGAAGCACCCGGCCGCAGAGGATGCAGCCGCGCAACCGGAGATGCCAGCCTTCGATGCCGAGAACCCCGACACCGTGGAACAGGAGAGTATTGTCGAAGATCCCTTCAGGACTCTCGAAGATAACGATGAGGAAAGCGACATCCCGAAGAAAAAAAGATTCGGCAGGAAGAAAGAGGAGCCCGAGGCAAGCGGCAAAGAGAGTTTCTGGAAACGCACTGCACTCCGCACCAAAGAGTCGCTCGAAAGCTACTTCAACCGGGTCTTCAACGACGGCACTATCCGCAACGAAGGCAACGACGAGCGCGACCTTTGAAAGCGGACTCCGTCCGATGTTCACAAGTTGTTGATAACAAATGATTGTATCGTGCTGTCGTGTGATTGGAAATCAGTATTTTTACAAAATGTTTTCAAGCTGTCTACTATAGGCATATAGTTTTTTATCAGTCTTTTGCAAGAAATAAGTAACATGGAAGATAATTCTTTTTCTTTTGAACTTCAGAATTCGGCTGCACCAAACATGCAGTTCGAGCCACTTCACGAAGGTCCCGCCAAAATCAAAGTCATAGGTGTGGGCGGCGGTGGCGGCAACGCCGTCAACCACATGTACCGCCAAGGCATCCATGGCGTCGAGTTCATCGTCTGCAACACCGATGCCAAAGCCTTAGAGTCCAGTCCCGTACCTAACAAAATAGTACTTGGCAAACTCGGTGCCGGCAATGTGCCGAGCCATGCCCGCGAGATGGCATTGGCCCACAAGGACGAGATTCGCCAGGCAATCTCCGACGACACACAGATGCTGTTCATCACCGCCGGCATGGGTGGCGGCACCGGCACGGGGGCAGCCCCCGTCATCGCCGAAATAGCCAAAAGCATCGAGCTTGACGACGAGATGGTGAAACGCATCCTCGTTGTCGCCATCGTCACCGAACCATTCTTCTTCGAGGGTCGCAAACGCCTCGAGCAAGCCCGGACTGGCATAGAGGAACTGCGAAAACACGTCGACGCCATCCTTGTCATCAACAACGACAAACTGCGGAAGCTCGGCAACATGCCCCTCAAGCAGGCTTTCAGCCAGGCCGACGACGTGCTCCTCACGGCTGCAAAAGGCATCGCCGAAATCATCACCGTTTCTGCATACGTCAACATCGACTTCAGGGATGTCAACACCGTGATGGAAAACAGCGGCACGGCACTCATGGGTGCCGGCGAAGGACGCGGAGAGGACCGCGCACGCCAGGCAATAGAAGCCGCCACAACCTCAGTACTGCTCAACGACAACGACATCCGCGGGGCTCAAAACATCCTGCTCTACTTCTCCTGCTCGCCCGACCACCAGATCACCATGGACGAACTCGGCGAGGTGACAGACTATCTCACCGACCTCACTGGCAACAACGGAGCTAACGTCATCTGGGGTATCGGCGACGACGACAACCTTAACGACGAACTTCGCATAACACTCATCGCCACCGGATTCGAACCACTGCCGGGACCTGTCGTACACAAACTGCCCCCCACCGAGCAGAAGACGCCCGACCCTGAACTGAAAAAAGAGCCGCAAGAGGAGGCTAAACCCGTAGCAGAAGAGATACATGAGGAGCCTGTCGACGAATCGGGAATCCACATGGTCCACAAAAACAATGTCGAGACACAGACACAGGCACAGACACAGACTGCCACCCAAACTGTCGCCGACACAACAGACAACACGGTAGAGAATCTGATTACAGCAAAACCTATTGCCGACAATCCTTTCGACAGCGTGGAAGTAAGCAAGATCGACGGCAAACGGCATCTGACCCTTGAGATGCCGGCAACCGAAGCAATGGTTGAAACCGTCGTGGCTGAACAGCCCGTGAAAACAGAGCAGAACCACCTCGACGAGATACGGCTTTTCAAGAAGGAAGCGTCACCCTCGACCGCTCCCGAACATGCAACGACAGGCAGTGCGACCGTACAAGAACCCATGTTCCGCATAGAGGCAACCGATGCCTTCGCCGCCACCGTGGAACAGCCTGTGGACATCACCACACCCGTCGAGAGAGAGACGCCGAAACCGGCACAACCCTCATACGCCGACCAGCAGATGAACCGCCTCTTCACGCCCGAAACCGACGAACAGAAGGTCCTGGCTCGCGCAGAGCGTATCCGCAAGATGAACGAGTTGCTCCGCAACGACCCCGACGGTCCCCGCAAGATAGAGGAGATGACTACCGAACAGCTCTCGGGCGAACCCATCTACCGCACATCCCACTCCTCCGAGAGCGATGCCGCCCGCACCACCATCGGTTCATCAGGCCTCATGACATCGGGGATGAGATTCCTCGACAACCTGCCCGACTGAATACATCTTTGAAGCCTATATACGGAAAGCATCTGGAAACAGATGCTTTTTTTGAAAATACAATCAACAACACATACGTATTGACCAAAACTCCTGAAGCCAGATGATTGAGATAACAAAGAACAAGAAACTGTTCGGCACGATATGTGGGATAGGAGCTGCCGTATGCTATGGAACGAACCCGCTGGGTGCACAACTGTACAGTGAGGGCATGGGTACATCGTGCGTGCTCTTCTGGCGCTTCGGTCTGGCTTGGCTGATTATCGCCATTGTCATGATGCTGAGGAAAGAGAGTCTGCGGGTGAGCCTCGACGAACTGAAAGTGCTGCTGGCTCTTGGCCTGCTTTTCTTCGCCTCCTCGTTCACGCTCTACGCAAGCTTCAGGCTCATGGACGTCGGTGTGGCGTCGACGATACTGTTTGTCTACCCCGTCATGACTGCTGCCATCATGGCACTGTTTTTCAAAGAGAGACTGACTGGAGCCACCATCCTCTCCATAGTGCTTTCCTTTGTAGGTGTAGTACTCCTGTACTGGACACCAGGTGGCGGAAGACTGTCGACGGCGGGCATACTGCTGGTGCTGGTCTCGGCATTGACATACGCAGTCTACATCATCGTCGTTAACCGTTCCAAGTTGATGATGTCATCATTCAAAATCAACTTCTATGTACTGATAGTCTGCACCTTGGGCAACCTTATTTCATCACTGTTTGACGGCGGACTCCAGATTCCTGCCACAGCCACAAGCTGGTTCTATGTAGGTTGGCTTGCCGTGGTGCCCGCCATACTTGCATTGGTGATGATGGTATATGCAGCCAAATATATCGGCTCTACCCCGACAGCCATCATGGGCGCCCTCGAACCCACGACGGCAGTGCTTATAGGAATATTCTTCTTCGGCGAGCTTTTCAGCTTCCGCCTTGCCATCGGTATCGCCCTGATTTTCTCGTCGGTTATCATTATAGCTGTCAGAGAAGATGGGAAATAGCCAACGTTTTCGATAAGCCGAATGCAGACGAGCTCGCTCGTATGCTGAGGCGAGAAAACGGCCTGATGAAATTGAACGTTTTCGATAAGCCGAATCCAGACGAGCTTGCTCGTATGGTGAGGCGAGAAAACGACTGATGAAATCGAACAATAAATGTGGCATAATATTGGAAAAATTAATAATTTTGCATCTAATAAAAAAATGACTATACGTCATCAAAAACCAATTACATTTCTGTTTGTCAACACATTACAACAAAGAAACTTCAATATTGTATAGAAAAAAGTGAAGCGGTCTGACGTTTAAAAGATGAAAAATAGGCAAAGAACTTGACTTCATCAGACAATACAGAAAAAAAAAAATAGTCCAATACAAAGAAACACCAATACAAAGAAATATGAAGAAATACGTCATTCTGTCGATTGTTCTCTGTCTTACTGTCGGAAGCCTTTGGGCACAAGACAAACCCACCAAGCGCGAACGTAAGAAAAACCTGGTTGTCAAGGAGTGGAATACCAAAGTCGGCTCCTCCACGCCATATCTGGACAACATGGTGACATACGACGAGTCGGGGCGTAAGATTGAAGAGATAGAGTATGCCTCCTACGGTCAGAAGAAACGCACCACCTACGAGTACGAGGGCAGCTCGTCGAAGTGTATCCGCCAGATTGAATACGACGACAAGAACCATGCCGTACGTGTCAAGAAATTCGAGTACAACGACGACGGGACACGCAAGACGCAATACAACTACAAACCCAACGGCAAGCTGGAGAGCACAAAGACTTTCGAATACAGCTATAAATAGGCAGTGATTCGTGAACAGGATGGATATTCTATATCAGATGCCTCCCATCGGACTGGAGGACATGAAGGAGGTCCGGCTGATGAACCGCGTAGACCAGAAATACATGGCCAGTGCCGATATCCTGGAGGAACTGCTTACGCGTATTGCCGACGGCTACTACGTGCAGCACATCGAAGGCAATCCGTTAGCACCCTACAAGACGCTCTATTTCGACACTGCCGACCTGGCTATGTATACCATGCACCACAACAAGAAGCTCAACCGGCAGAAATTGAGGGTGCGTACCTACCGCTCGACCAACACCACATTCTTCGAAATCAAAAACAAGGACAACAAGAAAAAGACCCGCAAGGTGAGGATACCCATCGACCCGTCGTTGTTCGACAGCGTGCTCGATGTGGCGGAGGTGGTGCAGTTCGTCAACGAGAACACAGCCTATCCGGTGGCCACACTGCACGAGTGCCTGGAGAACCGCTTCGAACGCATCACCCTCGTTGACAAGGGCATGAGTGAACGCATCACCATCGACCGCGGCATCTCATTCCATAACAGGGCCACAGGCATCGACAGCGACATATCGCGCCTGCTGGTCATAGAGGTGAAGCATGAGGTGGGGGCACCGACAAGCGACATCGAGCGCGCATTGCACGACCTGCATGTGCTGCCACGGCGCATGAGCAAGTATTGCATAGGCACCGCCCTCACCGACCCCACAGCAAAATACAATCGGTTCAAACAGAAATTATTATTTATTGATAAAATACACAAGACATGAAACTGTTGCAAATGGATTTTGACCCCGAGATTGCCAATCTGCATCTCGGCGACGGAGAAGAACAAGCAATGGACTTCCTCGGACTGCCGCTCTACGACGGCCCAAGTCTGGGAAAGATGCTCATCCTTTTCTGCATCAACCTGTTGGTTTGCTGGGTAATAACCCACTTCTTCTATTATCGGAAGAGCCGCCGTCGCGACTACTATTTCACATACCTGCTCTTCTCTACCGCCATCTTTTTCATCCTCAATCAATTGCAGACCATGAAGATGGAAGTCGGCATTGTCCTGGGTCTCTTCGGCATCTTCAGCATGATACGCTACCGTACCGAGCAGCTGCCCATACGCGAGATGACATACCTCTTCGTGCTTATCGCCATCAGCATCATCAATGGTGCCGGAATGGCCACAAGCTACGCTTCGTTCATTGCCGTCAATGTGGTCTTCATCCTCCTCATCGCAGTACTTGAGGCTGTCGGCATGTTCAACCGCAAGGGCCAGAAAATCATCACATACGAAAAGATTGCACTGATACGCCCCGACCGGCGCGAGGAGCTGATGGCTGACCTTAAGGAACGTACCGGACTGGACATCATCAAGGTGCAGGTGGGCAGTATCGACTTCCTCAAGGACACAGCATTCCTCAAGGTGACCTATATCCCCGACGACCCTGAGCCCAACGACATCGACATGATCACAAAATTCAAAAAGAAATGAACACCATAAGACACAGCCTCGCACTGATAGGGCTGCTTGCCCTTTTCGTGGCAGGCTGCAGCAAGGACGAGATCACCACCACGACGGTGAGTGGCAGCGACACCAGCAGCACTATCACTACCACCGACACCATAAGCGTCGTCTTTTCCACTAGCGGCAATGCCACAGTCAGCGGCGCATCGTCGGAGCAAAGCGTCAGCATCTCCGGCAACGGAGTCACCATAGTCAACAGCAGCAGCAACGCCATTACATACCAGCTCAGCGGCACGACGACAGACGGCTATTTCAAAGTCTACAGCGGCAAGAAGCAGCAGATAGTGCTTAATGGCGTGAGCATCACCAACCCGAGCGGGGCAGCCATCAATGTGCAGGGCACCACGAGCGACCCCTCGTCGGGCAAAACCGTCTATCTTGTGCTCAACGGAACCAACAGCATTGCCGACGGAGGCAGCTACAGCTCCTCTTCCGGCGACGAGGACGAGAAAGCCACCCTATTCAGCGAGGGCGTAATCGTCATCAGCGGCAGCGGCAGCCTGACAGTCACTGCCAAGGGCAAGAGCGGCATTGCCAGCGACGACTACATTAATTTCGTGAGCGGCACGGTGGCCGTCAACTCTACCGCCAGCACATACGTCACCAATGGCGACACCACTAAAGTGGCAGGCCTCAAGAGCAACGATGGCTTCATCATGAACGACGGCACGCTCACTGTGAGCTGCAGCGGCACCGGCGCCAAGGGCATCAGCAGCGACGGCACGGCGACCTTCAACGGAGGCACGGTGACGGTGACCGTCACTGGCTCCAACTTCGGCAGCTCGTCGGGCGGGAACCACGGCGGCCCCGGCGGTGGGCAAAGCAGCAGCAACGGAGTGTCCGCCAAAGGCATAAAATTCGATGGCGACATTGTCGTCAACGGAGGCACAGTATTGGTGGAATGCTCGAACGATGAGGGCATCGAGACGAAAGGCACGCTGACTGTCAACGGCGGCCATGTCTACAGCCACGCTTCCGACGACGCCATCAATTCGGCCAGCACCTTAACCATCAATGGTGGCTATGTCTGTGCACACTCGTCGGGCAACGACGGCATCGATGCCAACGGCAACTGCTATATCAAGGGCGGCGTGGTATATGCCATCGGGGCTTCGTCGCCCGAGGTGGCTATCGACGCCAATACCGAGGAAGAATACAAGCTCTATGTACAGGGAGGTACAATCATCGCCATCGGAGGTTTGGAGAGCGGTTCCTCGCTAACCCAGAGTTGCTACCAGGCCTCCACATGGACAGCCTCAACATGGTATGCCTTGACTGAGGGCAGCACCACTTACGCCTTCAAGACCCCTTCCAGTGGGGGCAGCGACCTGGTCGTCTCGGGAGCCTCCACGCCGACACTCACGTCTGGTGTCAGCGTCAGCGGTGGCACTTCCTACTTCAATGGCACCATGTTTGTCGGTGCCTCGGTGAGCGGCGGCTCTCCCGTCTCCCTCTCAACCTACAGCGGCACTGGCGGCGGGCCTGGAGGACACTAATAATATACGAAACAACAATACTTTGAAAAAAATGACGAACAGAATTCTCAAAATACTTGTCTCCATCGCATTGGTTTCAAGCTTCGGTGTTGCCAAGGCACAGACCGATGTCAATCTTGACACCGAGTTTGGAGGACGCCTGTCGTTCACGCTCGACAAGAAGATCGCCCGTGGACTGCATCTGTCGCTGGAAGAGGAGCTTCGCATGGCCGACAACTTCAAGTCATTCGAACGGTCCCATACCACGCTTGGTGTCAGCTACAAGGTCAACGACCACCTGAAAGTAGGTGCAGGCTACGCGCTAATAAACAAATGGGACAGCGACAGCAGTTCATTCATGTCGCCGCGCCACCGCCTGATGGTCGACGCTACCGGCAGCATACGTTTGGGCGACTGGCGACTATCGCTCAAAGAGCGGTTCCAGGCCACCTATCGCAGCGGCGACATCAACGAATACCAGGCTCCCCGCACCGCACTCACCCTCAAAAGCCGCCTGAAAGTACAGTACAAAGGGTTCCGACGCATCGAGCCCTACGCTTTCGCCGAGATGCGAAACATCTTCAACGCCCACGTCGTCAACGCCACCTATAATGAGACTACAGGGAAATGGGGATACATTGACGAAGATGGCGACTTCAGCAAGAAGGGCGATGCCGGATGGTTCCTGAAAGATGGCAGCAAGGCATACGTCAACCGTATCCGCTTCGCACTGGGTGCCGAGTACCGCATCGACAAGCGCAGCTCTGTCGAGGCTACCATCATGGCCGACAGGATAATGGACTATGTTATCGATGCAAACTCTGAAGGCACTAAGCTTAAGTCGTACACCCACGAGAAAGGTTTTGTCGTCTGGCTCACCGCCGGATACCGCTATTCGTTCTGACGATACCGGCGACAAAAGGACGAACCGGCAGCGCGGCACCAAGACCGAAAGAATAAAAAACACGGAGGATACAGATTTCCGTGTTTTTTTTGTATATTTGCAAATTCTATAACGGATGCCAATACTGTTACATACAGTTATTATGCATGCCACAAACTGTTACTAATCAGGCCAGAGCCCGACATCTTTCAACACCAGCACTATGATTACCCAGAAACAAAAAATGAAAATGCAGCAGAAGCTGACACCACAGCAACTATTGTTGATGCAGCTGCTGCAACTGCCAGTGACAAGCCTTGAACAGCGCATCAAGGAAGAGGTGGAGAAAAACCCCATTCTCGAAATCGAGAGCAGTACCGACACTGACGGAGACGACTGGAATGACGATGGAGAACCGGAAAACAACAACGAAGAGAACGAGACCACCGACGACTTTCTCGGCATCGATGTCGATGAGTTCTTCGGCGACGACGACTACAGCTACCGAGAACGCCTCGAGAAAGACCGCAACGACGAGCAGCGGACCTTCGACTTTTCAGGCAACACCTCCTTTTCCGAGTCGCTTATCGACCAGCTCACAATGGCCGGCCTCGACGAGCGGCAACGCACGATAGCCACCGAAATCATTGGCAGCATCGATGCTTCCGGCTACCTGGGACGCGACCTTCAGGTCATCGCCAACGACATGGCGTTCCGCTCCGGCATCGACGTGGACGACAGCGAGATGGAGCAGATGCTCAAAGTCGTTCAAAGCCTCGACCCTGCCGGCGTAGGCGCACGCAACCTTCAGGAATGCCTCTCGTTGCAGCTGCACCGCACCACGTCGGACAGCACAACGCACGACATTGCCACAGCAATCGTTGACCACTACTTCGCACAGCTCTCCAACAAGCGCTACGACTCCATAATGGCGGCACTGAAAATTGACAAGACAACGCTCAACGACGCGCTCGACATCATTCGCCACCTCAACCCCAAACCCGGATGGGGAGGCAGCGACGAAAACCATGGCAGCCACTATATCATCCCCGATTTCATCGTCAGCCGCGAAGGTAGCAACCTCTCATTCTCCCTCAACGACCGCAACTACCCACAGCTCCACATCAGCCGTCAGTACAACGACATGATGCACCAACTTGCCGGACGTAAAAGTCTCACACACGACGAGCGCGAAACCATCCAGTTCATCCGCTCGAAGAGCGAGAGTGCCCAGTGGCTCATCGACACACTGCAACAGCGGCAGCAGACGCTGACGACAACGATGGCCGCCATTCTCGGCTACCAGCACGACTACTTCCTCAGCGGCAGCCTTGCCGACTTGAGACCCATGAGACTTAAAGACATTTCGGCACTGACGGGCTACGACGAGTCGACCGTGTCGCGTGTCGCCAACCAGAAATATGTGCAGACCGAATTCGGCACATTCCTTCTCAAAGAGCTCTTCTCTAAGGCTGTATCCACCGACGACGGCGACCTCATAGCGATGCAGCACGTCAAAGAGGCACTGCGTACCATCGTCGACAACGAGGACAAGAGCACTCCCCTCACCGACGAAGCGCTGACGAAACTCCTTCAGCAGCAAGGGTTCCCCCTGTCGCGACGTACGGTGACGAAATACCGTGAAAGCCTCGGCATCCCCGTGGGACGCCTCCGCAGACAACTAGACCATTAATTTTCACACGCCATCAGCCGTTCCCGACACATACTCCCTCTCGCCACACTGCTCATGGTGGCGGCTCTCGTTCGCGGACAAGAGGACACCACACGCTTCTTCCCACTCGACGGACGGGAACCGACACTATGGCGCCTCTTCTACAACGACGGCCTTGACGGCTCACGTGTGCGTCTCCGCGACTTGGCGTTCGACTCGCTGCCCGACGAGGTAATCCTAAAGCTCGTAAAAGACAGCTCCGACTTTTGCTTCCCGATGAGGAACAACATCACATCGCCCTACGGGTGGCGTGCCAAGTGGAACCGCCCCCACCGTGGTGTCGACATACTGCTGCGCACCGGAGACCCCGTGAAGGCCTGCTTCCCTGGCGTCGTGCGGATAGCACGCAATCTGGGCGGATACGGCAACTGCGTAGTAATCAGGCACGAGAACGGGCTCGAGACACTATATGGCCACATGTCGAAAATCCTCGTCAAGCCACGCCAGATTGTCAAAGCCGGCGACATTATAGGCCTCGGCGGCAGCACAGGGCACTCCACCGGCCCCCATCTGCATTTCGAGGCTCGCTTCCAATACGAACCCTTTGACCCGGAATGGCTGCTCGACTTCAAGACCTTCAAACTCCGCACACGCCGCCTGCACCTCGACAAGACATATTTCGGGATCAGCCGCCCCAAAGGAAACAAGTCCCCCATCTTCAAGGCCGACAAGAGCATCATCAAGGAGACCACCCCCCGCGAGCGTCCACGCGAAGTGTACCACACCGTCCGCACGGGCGACACCTACGAACGGCTGGCCATCACCTACAACACGACATCGCAAAGCATCAAGAAACTGAACCCCGACATCAAGAAATTGAAAGTGGGGATGAAAATACGAGTCAGATAATCTTTTTCTAGATTTTCTAGACCATCTAGACAGTCTAGACCATCTAGAAAAACAAAGACAAAACAACAAAATGAAAAAAACGAACCTTTCAGACTATGACACGACGCTTGTGCCGTCGGGAAAAGGCTACCGTATCGGCATCGTGGCGGCCGAATGGAACCAGGAAATCACTGAAGCCTTGGCTCGTGGAGCCTACGACACGCTCCGCGAGCATGCCGTCGAAGAACACGACATCAGCCTCATCCATGTACCAGGCAGCTTCGAGCTCACCACAGGAGCCGACATGATGCTCAGCAGCGACGCCACGCTCGACGGGGTGATATGCATAGGATGCGTCATTCAAGGCGAGACACGCCACTTCGACTTCATCTGCGAAGCCGTGTCGCAGGGCATCACCAACGTAGCCCTGAAACACGGAAAACCGGTAATTTTCAGCGTCCTCACCACCAACGACATGCAGCAGGCCATCGACCGTGCCGGCGGAGTCCACGGCAACAAGGGTGTGGAAGGGGCCGTGACCGTACTCAAGATGATCCATCTACAACAACAACTCAAAACCGTATGACACCACGTATCGTTTTTATGGGTACACCCGACTTCGCCGTCAGCTCGCTCGATGCCATTGTCAAAGCCCGCTTTGAAGTCGCCGCCGTAGTCACCGTTCCCGACCGCAAGAGCGGACGTGGCCAGAGAGTCTCCACGTCGCCAGTCAAGGATTACGCCCTAGAACACGGACTCCCCATCCTCCAACCCGAGAAGTTGCGCGACCCTCTCTTCATCGAGGAACTTCGCTCGCTGGCCGCCGACATCTTTGTGGTGGTTGCCTTCCGGATGCTGCCACAGGTGGTGTGGAGCATGCCTCCTCTCGGCACCTTCAACCTGCACGCCTCCCTCCTGCCCCACTACCGGGGCGCAGCTCCCATCAACTGGGCCATCATCAACGGCGAGACGGAGAGCGGCGTGACGACATTCATGCTCAACGAACGCATCGACGAAGGCGAAATGCTGCTCCAGGCGGCAACACCCATCACCGACACCGACAACGCCGGCACCCTTCACGACCGCCTCGCCGCCATGGGCGCCTCCCTTGTCGTCGACACCCTCCATGGCCTCGCAGAGGGCACGCTGCATCCTCGTCCGCAACCCCCACTCGCCATGCCCAGCCCCGCCCCGAAAATCTTCAAGGCCGACTGCGCCATCGACTGGCACGGCTCCTCAAAGAAAATCCATGACTTCGTGAGAGGACTGTCACCCTACCCGGCAGCCAACGCTGCCATGACTGACAGCCACGGGAATAGCATCGACATGAAGATATTCGACACCCAATATGAGAGCTGCGTCCACGAAGAACCGGTCGGCACAATCGTCACCGACAACAAGAATACACTAAAAATTGCAGTAAAAGACGGATTTGTAAAGATTCTGACACTGCAAATCAGCGGAAAGAGAAAAATAACAGCAAGCGAGTTTTTACGAGGATACAATATAAACAACTGGAAACTAACAATATAATAAACAAATATAGTTTTTTTTTTATATTTTTTTTAAAAAAAACTGTTAATTAAAAAAAACTACATATATTTGCAGCGTCAAAAGATTGTTTAACCCTCAAATTCACCGAAATGAACAAAACCGAATTAGTCGCTGCTCTCGCCAAGAAGGCTGAGATGACAAAAGTTGACGCCGCCAAGGCTTTCAACGCCCTCCTTGAAGTCACCAAGGAAGAGATGGCCAAGAAAGACGGCAAAATCTCCATCATTGGTTTCGGCACATTCTACATGCAGCAGCGTCCGAAACGCAACGGCAAGAACCCGCAGACTGGCAAGAAGATGGTCATTCCCGCAAAGAAAGTCTTCAAGTTCAAAGCCAGCAAAAAGTTCTAAGCTCACGAAGCTTTTTGTAGTTTGAAAGGCATCCTCGCAAAGGGATGCTTTTTTTCATTTGAAGAACCTCTCCTCGAAACCCAGGAGGTAAAGCCGTTCGGTGGCTCGCGTCAGGGCGGTGTAAAGCCAACGCAGGTAGTCGCGCGACAACATGTCGTCGGGCAGGAAGCCCTGGTCGACGAAGACCACCGGCCACTGTCCGCCCTGTGTCTTATGGCATGTCAGTGCGTATGCAAACTTCACCTGGATGGCATTGAAATAAGGATTGTTGCGCACGGCGTTCAGACGTTCGGCCTTGGTAGGAAGGTCGGCATAATCGGCCATCACCTCTGTGAAGAGGCGTTGCGACTCGTCGTGGGTGAGCGAGGGCGACTCCGAATGGAGAGCTTCGAGCAGGAGCTTGCACTCGACTGGCGGCACGTCAGCATAGTCAACGAAGCGTAGCGTTGCATCGACGAAATGGAAACCGTAGAGCTCCTGGTAGTGGCGTGCAGCAAGAACCTCCACGATGTCGCCGTTTGCGATGAAACCCATATCGGCATCATCGTCGAGCCAGTAGTAGTTGTTCTTCACCACCATAAGGTAGTCGCCCGTGCCTATCTCGTCATCACGGTAAAGCACGCGGCTACGTACCGCCTGGTTGTAGAGGTTGGCACGTTTGTTGCTGCGGCATACAAATACAGCACTGTCGAGCCCGCCGTCGGAATACTCGCGGTTGAGCGTCTCCTCGAGGTCCGACCCCTGTAGCCGTATGATGTCGGCGTAGCCATCGGTATCGAAAAGCGGCAGTTCCACCTCGTCATAATCCTCCATTGCCGCAATCTTGTCCCTCACCGCGGTGGCGTTGGACAAGATGCCCGACATTTGCTGTTGGCGTACCACCTCGGTCAGCTCGGCTTGATGGATGTTGAGGTCGGCGAAGGAACTCATGAAGTTGGCCGAAAGGGCCGGACTGTCGGTGGAACCTACTGGGGGCAGCTGTGCTGCATCGCCAATGAGCATTAGGCGGCAATGCGACCCCTCGCTGACGAAATCGACAAGGTCTTCGAGCAATGAACGTTGAGCGACAGAGCCTCCCTCGTCTGGCTGGACACCGATCATCGAGGCTTCGTCGACGATGAAGAGCGTGTAGCTGTACTTGTTCTGAGCCCTCACCGTGCGCGCTGTTCCAGAACCGTCAACCAAGGTACGGTATATTTTCTTGTGGATGGTGAAGGCCTGTTTCCCCGAGTAGCCTGAGAGCACTTTGGCGGCACGCCCTGTAGGGGCAAGGAGGAGAGTCCTTATACGCAGGTGGGGAGCCGCCTTGATGAGTGCAGACACAAGGGATGTCTTGCCCGTGCCGGCATAGCCGCGGAGGATGAATGCCGAGCGGGGATTGTCGTCGAAAAGGAAGTCGACAATGCTGGCACAGGCCTTGCGCTGGTCGGAGGTAGGCTCATGCGGAAAGAAAGAGAAAATAAGCTGCTCAACGCGTGACATGCGAACAAAACATTAAAGAAACTGGTACCTCTCGCCTCATCGCAAATAAAAAAAAGAGACTTGCCGCCACTGGGTAACAAATCTCTTTTCTTTCGACACAAACAATAGAATCCAGTTCGGTGCCTTTATTGGGCATCCGGGAGCTGTGCGGCCTCCTGGACCGGTTGTCCTCCGCCCAAGGCCTGGGCTGCCGAAGGCATCTCCATCTGTTCGGTGCTGACGGCATTCTTCTGTGTCTTGGTCTTCTTGCCACCTCCGATTGTGATGGTTGCTATAAGGCTGAGTACAACCAGCGCGATGGCAAGACCCCATGTCAGTTTCTCGAGGAAGTCAGTGGTCTTGCGGACGCCCATAATCTGGTTAGGTGCTGCAAAGTTGGCGGCAAGTCCGCCGCCCTTAGAGTTCTGGACCAACACAACCAATGCCAACACAATGCTGACAATCAGGATGAGTATTACGATAAAATTGTACATATAAAGTTTAAGGTTTAAAGTTTAACGTTTATGGGATTTCAGGTGAGGATAGCTGTGGGAGTTACTTTTTATTGTTTTCAAGTTTCATTTTCAGTTCTGAGATACGAATTGCAAAAGTACTGTTTTTTTCGGGATTACGAGTAATTAATTTTTCATATATCGCTATAGCACGGTCGTAACGGCCTTGCTTTTCGAAGATAACTGCCATAGTTTCAGTATCAAGCGAATCATCTTGTTGTATACTCTTTTTGCCGAGATCCTCGACCGAGACGGCAGGTGCCGAGCCTAAATCTTCAGGTTTGTAGTTGCCCGTTTCGAGGAATTTGGAGAGAATCACGCTCTTGGGAGCAGTCTTGAAAGAAACCTCCTGGTAGGCATTGATTTCCCTCATGATGTCGAACGAAGAGCTGTCATCGACTGCGAACTCCTGTTCCTTTGCCTTCTCCACCTGTTGTTTGGTTTTGAGGTCTGATGCCGACTGTATCTCGGTGAGGGTGACATGCTGGAGATAGTCGGCGAAACGGCTTGTGTCGGTGAGATAAAGTCCCAGACGGGGCAGGAAGCGGCTTTGCCAGTTCGATGTGGCTGTGGCCTTGTCGCTGAGGATGTCCATCATCTGGAGCAGGGCGCAGTAAGGGAAGCGGTTTTTCTCGGCCTGGATTTCCGACTTGTCGGTCATCGAATAGCTGCAGAGGTCTTCGAGTTTGACATTAAATGCTGATTTCTCCATTATTTTGCCAATTAAGGTTCCAAAAATTCAAAATGCAAATGTACATACTTTTTTCGGAATATGATAAAAGGGATTAAAAAAAATATTTTTATCTTTAATTTTCAACAGATTAACAAAAATATAACAAAGTTTTTAACAAAAAGAGTCGTTATTTGGTTTTTTTGTGTACTTTTGCACTTCCAAAAAATGAGTAAAAATGAAGAGAACATTTCAACCATCACGCAGAAAAAGAGCAAATAAGCACGGTTTCCGTCAGAGAATGTCGACGGCAAATGGTCGCAAAGTTCTGGCAGCACGTCGCAGAAAAGGCAGAAAGAAACTGACCGTTTCCGACGAGCGATAAGGAAAAGACCGTTTCGGAGAAAGGAACGTTTTCGATAAGCCGAGAGGAGAGGGCAAATCACGCAGTGTTTGCACTATCCCGAGGCGAGAAAACGGAATCTTGAAAAGAAACGACAGTGCCGGTTTCCGCAAAATGCGGAACCGCTTTGCCAACAACGAGGAGAAGTATTGTGTGCAATACTTCTTTTTTTTTAAAAGCTCTAGACTATCTAGACCATCTAGACTATCTAGACTATCTGGACCATCTAGACTATCTAGACCATCTAGACCATCTAGAAAAATAATGACAAGATGTCAAGGCTGAAAAAAGAAATCATCATCTACGACGTCACTGTTGACGATGCCGGTGCCGAAGGCAACGCCATCGTCAGGCTTGACGGAATGGTCGTCTTCGTGCCGTTTGCGGTTCCAGGCGATGTCATTGACTTGAAGTTATTCAAGAAGAAGAAGAACTATGCCGAGGGGCGGGTTCTGACATTGAAGAAGCCTTCGCATCTCCGCGTGGAGCCCGTATGCGGCCATTTCGGCACCTGCGGGGGATGCAAATGGCAGATGATGCAATACGAGGCGCAGCTGCACTATAAACAGCAGCAAGTACGAGACAACCTGGAGCGCCTCGGCCATATCGATGCCACCCGGATGCAACCCATATGCGGTTCATCGAGGACGCTCGGTTACCGCAACAAGCTGGAGTTCACCTTCTCCAACAAACGCTGGCTTGCTGCCGGCGACACAAGGCTAGCCGATGACCCTGGAGCCGTGGGATTCCACGTGCCTCAAGTCTTCGACAAGGTGCTGCCCATAGAGTGGTGTCATTTGCAGCAGGAGCCCTCGAACGCCATCCGCAATGCCCTACGCGACTATGCCCTCGAACATCATCTGCCGTTCTACGACATACGCAACCACAAGGGATATCTCCGCAACCTGGTGATACGCAACAGCAGCACCGGCGAACTGATGGTCATCGTCATCGTCGCCGAGGAACGTCCCGAATGGCTCTCGCCGATGATGGAATTCCTGAAGGTGACGTTCCCCGCCATCACGTCGCTTTTCTACATCGTCAACAGCAAGCTCAACGACAGCTACGGAGACCTGCAGCCACAGTTGTACAGCGGACAGGGCTACATCACCGAGCAGATGCCACGCCTTGGCGGCGGCGAACCACTCCGTTTCCGCATCAATCCCAAGTCATTCTATCAGACAAACTCCGAACAAGCCTACAAGCTTTACAGCGTCGTGGCAGACTTCGCCGAACTAAAAGGCGGCGAGACCCTCTACGACCTCTACACCGGCACGGGAACAATAGCGCAGTTTGTGGCAGCACGATGCAGCAAAGTGGTGGGCATCGAATATGTAGAGGAAGCCATCGTCGACGCCCGTGCCAATGCTGCTGCCAACGGCTTCGGCAACTGCACCTTCTATGCCGGCGACATGGCCAAGGTGCTCACCGATGAGTTCGTCGACGCCAACGGGCGACCCGACGTGGTCATCACCGACCCTCCTCGCGCGGGCATGCACGACAAGGTGGTGGAGCAGCTGCTGAACATGGAGACGCCTCGGATAGTGTATGTCAGCTGCAACCCTGCGACACAGGCTCGCGACCTTGCCCTGCTGGCAGCAAAGTATGACGTCGGACGGATCCAACCCGTCGACATGTTCCCACACACACATCATGTCGAGAACGTTGCAGAACTGCTTTTGAGATAAATAAAGTTTAAAGTTTATAGTTTAAAGTTTATAGTTTAAAGAGTTTCTCTTGCTCATTATCAGCAAAATAATCATAAAGATTGTAACAACTTGTTTTTTTATTATTACCAATTAAAAAAAAACTATTATCTTTGCATGTTGATAAGTTGCGTCACAAGTGTGCAGATTACCAACAAAACACCTGACATACAGCTTCTTAAAGAAATTAACAACAAAAAAAGTAATAATACAAATTACACGAAGATGAAAAAAAGAGTATTCTTCTTACTTTTGGTCGCACTGATGATGCCCTGGGCAATGAAAGCACAGGTCAACACCGCGGTACACATCGACAGCACCCTCTCGAAATGCGACAGCTACACTTGGAATGTCACAGGGGCAACCTACACCTCCGACACTGTCGTGGTGCATGTGAGCGGCGACACCCTCTACATTCTGGACCTCACCATCAACCAGAGTGTCAACAACGTTGTAACAGAGCCAATCGATGGCGGATGCACCTACCAGTGGGGCAACGAGACAATCACCACCAGCGGCACACACACCAAGACATTCACATCGCAGGGAGGATGCGACAGTACGGTGACCATCACCTTGACATTGAGCGATACCGCCACTGCCAACCGCGCAGTTACGGCATGCGACACTTATGTGTTCTACGGGCAGACATATACCGCGTCGGGTACGTACACCATCACCGACAGCACGTCGAACGCCAACTGTGACTCTATCATCACAATCAACCTCACCATCAAACCAATCGAGAACAGAAACTACGACTCGACTGTTGTGGCCTGCGAGAAATTTAATTGGAAATGGTATGCTCGTGGTACAGAGACCGAAGTCACAGTGGATGGAACAGTAATCACTTCGGAAGCCTATTCCAACCTGAACGAAGCCAACAGACAGCTTTTCCACCCCCGCACCGCAGAACGCTGCTACGACAGCCTGGTGACCGTCACCTTCAACATAAGGAAGAGCCAGTACTTCGTCCACCAAAAACTGGCTTGCGATGAATATAGCTATTCCTTCTCGGTCAACGACAGCGACACCACCACCATCGACACAACACTCTACTACACCTTTTCGAAAACCGACACCATCCGCTTTGCAGGATTGGCATCCAACGGCTGCGACTCCATTCTCGTCACCAACATAACGATAGCCCACAGCCCTGTGGTCACCATTTCGGGCGACCTGCGTGTAAAACCCAACTCCGATGTCACCCTCCATGTCAGCAGTGACCAGCCTGCCGTACGCTTCACCTGGTCAGACGGCAGCACCGACACCGTCTTCACCCGCAGCAATGTCACCGAGAACTTCGATGTCTACGCCAAAGGGGTAAACAACACCACCGGCTGTGAACACACGTCATACGTCACCGTCCTCGTCAACCAGGGCATCGACATGGCTGATGCCGACGCCATAAGCATCTACCCCAATCCAACCAGCGCTCGTATCAACATCAGCAGCAACGAAGCCGTAAAGAACATCACCGTCTTCAACGTCAACGGACAACAGATGATCTGTGCCAAGAATACCGACAGCATCGACCTCGGAAGCCTTGCCAAAGGCACCTATATGGTCCGTGTTGACCTCGCAAGCGGCAAAGTGGTCACCCGCACCGTCGTACTCTCCAAATAGGAAGCCTATGAGAAAAGAGATAGAAAGCGTCCGGCAAAGACCGGACGCTTTTAGTTTTGCTTGACACACACCAAAATGAGACAAAAAGGCATATACTCCATACTTATAATCGGCACATTGCTAACCTCAGGATGCCGCAACACTGGGCGCGAAGAACCATTCCGTCTGCGCGGCGAGGCACAAGGCACCTACTATTCCATCATCTACTACGACACCCTGCAACGCGACATGAGGCATGACATCGACTCCCTGCTCGACGCTTTCGACATGACAGCATCGCTATGGAAGGAAGAATCTCTGCTGCGGCAGGTGAACGACAACCACGACAGCATCGTCAACCAGGACTTCGCCAACCTCGTAGAGATATCACGCACGATGTACGACCACAGTGGCGGCACGTTCGACTGCACTGTCGGCAAACTGGTGAATGCCTGGGGCTTCGGTTTTGCAAAGAGAGAAGAGATGACAGACCAAAAAATCGACAGCCTGTTGCAGTATGTGGGACAGCAACCCACCATAATCAACGATGACAACGGCCGGCTTATAGTGCGCAAAGCCACGCCGGAGAGCAGCATCGACTTCAACGCCGTAGCGCAAGGCTACAGCACTGACATGGTATGCAAATACTTCGACAGTCAAGGAATAAGCGACTATCTGGTCGACATCGGCGGCGAGGTATACGCCAAGGGAAACAAGGCCGACGGCACGGCGTGGAGTGTCGGCATTGAACGTCCGGCAGAGAACATGTACAGCAGCCCTGAGGTTGAAACCACCATCGAATTGCGCGACATGGCAGTGGTGACCTCAGGCAACTACCGTAAGTATTATGAGAAGGACGGCATACGCTACTCACACACCATCGACCCGCACACCGGCCGTCCCGTGGAGCACACGCTGCTCAGCGTTACCGTGGTAGACCGGAAAACATGGCGTGCCGACGCCATGGCGACGGCATTCATGGTCATGGGGCTTGAACGTGCCAAACAGTTCATAGCAGACCATGCCGACGACCCTGGCACACAAGCCGTCTTCTTCATCTACGGCGACAAAGAGGGTTACAAGACCTACGCCACAGAAGGCTTTAAAGAACTTGTAAAAAAAACCAAATCTAGAAAGTCTAGAGAATCTAGACCATCTAGAGAATCTGGATCATCTAGATAGAAAAAAAATCATGAAATCAATGACAGGATTTGCCAAAAGGCAAAGAGAAATAGACGGCAGAATCATCACCGTCGAAATAAAAAGTCTCAACAGCAAGCAGATGGATGCAACGCTGAAATTGCCTGCAACACTGCGTGAACATGAGCTCGAACTGCGTGCCATGGTCAACAGCCTTGAGCGAGGCAAGATAGATTTTTGCATCAGCGAAGAGACCGGCGGCTCGGCACGCCGACTTGACGCCGCTGCAGCGGCAGTACGCATAAACGACATCCGAAGCTTTGCCGCAGCACAAGAGATGAAGATAACCGACAACGAACTCCTGACCATCGTCATGGTTCAGCAGGACCTGTGGGCAGAAAGCAGCGAAAACAAAGAACACGAAGCTTCATGGGACGAGCTGAAAGAGCTTGTCGCCGCCACCATCGACGAACTCGACGGCAGTCGCAGCCATGAGGGCGGAATACTGAAAGAAGATTTCACGAAACATGTCGACCTGATGGAACACTACCTGGGAGAGATTCCCCGTTACGAGCAGGAGCGCATAGCCACCGCCAAAGAACGTATACGCAACTACTTGGCCGAGGCAGCGGTGAAGAATGTCGACGAGAACCGCTTTGAGCAGGAGCTCATATACTATCTGGAAAAACTCGACATCACCGAGGAAAAGGTGCGGCTTGCAAAACACATCAACTATTTCCGCGACGTCATGGAGCACGAAGAGAGCTGCGGCAAGAAACTCGGATTCATAGCACAGGAGATGGGACGCGAAATCAATACCACCGGCTCGAAAGCCAACCATGTGGAGATACAGCGACTTGTCGTGGCGATGAAAGACGAACTGGAAAAGATAAAAGAGCAGCTGGGAAATATCCTCTAGTCTAGACAATCTAGATAGTCTAGACAGTCTAGATAGTCTAGACAATCTAGAATCAAAAAGAAGAGGCTCGCCGGTGGGCGAGCCTCTTCTTTTTGTGGAACTGCAAGAAGCAGTCCTCTATGATGCATTAGCGGACAATCAGCTTCTCGATCTTGGTGAAGTTGTTGTTGGTAATGCGGACAAAATAGGCACCCTTGGCAAGGTTGGAGACGTTGATGTTGGCACCGTTCTCAGCATTGAACTGGGAGGTGGTGACAACACGACCACTCATGTCGAGAAGCGACATGTTGACGTTGCCGGTGACACCCTTCAGAGAAACATAGACGTTGCTGCTGGCGGGGTTGGGCTGGAGCTTCATAGAGACACGGCTGGCGACAGGATCGATAGCATTGTTCTGTTTGAAGAAGCACTTGACGGTCATATTCTCGGTCACGCTGGCAATCTCCATGACACCATACTCGTTGCCATCGGGATCGGTCTGGATCTGATAGTCGCCGCTCTCAACGCCGTTGATGGTGACCTTGTCGATGACGTAGCCAGGAACAGGCTGAATGTAGAAAGTGATGGGATAGCCCTCGTACACTTCCACCGTCTCGTCGCAGAGAGACTCGTTGTTATCGTTGATAAAGTAACCCATATTGGGATCGTCGCACTCAAATGAGACATTGTATGTAGAGACTTCATAGGAAGGACCGACAATCATACGGATCATAGGATAGTTGGTTGTACGATACCAGCTGATACCGTTGTCATCGGAACTGGAGGTGCGGCTATCCCAAGTGATGACAGAATAGATGTTACCATTGCCAAGGTCCTTGCCCAGAATGTTCTTGTAGTCTTCCATACCTGGCTCATTAGCGAAGCTGACTGACTCAGTACCTTGCATGAAATTTGTGCGTGTTTCGGCAACAGCAAAATTGGCATCTTCAGCCAGACGGAAGCCGATATGGTAGATGGTGGTGGGGTCAAGGCGAGGCTGTGTGGGGAAGAGAATCTTCACAGTGTTGTAACCCTGTTCGATGGTTTTGTAGCCGCTAGTGAAATTGGAGTTGACATCGTCAGCTTTCACAGTGTAGTAGTCAACGCCAAGACCACCTGCGGGGAAGTGCCAGCTGACATGGCTGGGATCCGGGAAGGAGTCGATCCAGAGGTAAGGGATGAGGGTGGCACCGACAGTCTGCATGCCAGGAACTGTGGCGGGGACAATCTCGACACCGAGGATTCTCCAGTCGTTGGGAATAGTGTTACCGGTCACATAGGAAACGAGAGTACCATAGCCAGCCTTGTTCCAGCCGGTATTATGGAAGTCGTCGGTCCAAGCATTGAGTTGAGCAACAAGACCGGGGGTGTAATAGTTACCGGCACCGTCGGTACCGTCGCCGTTGTAGGTGAGCACACCATGGTCACGAGCCCAGGTACCGGCAGGGTGGGTATGTCCGGCAGCGTCGGTGATGGTACCCCAGTTGACATTGTAGATGAGGGTATCGAAAGTGCCGAGGGTGTCATAGACATGGTTGTTGTAGTAGTCGGTATAGATATCGGAGAAGAAGTGGTGGTCACCAGTGACTGCGGTGCTGAGGTTGTTGTAGGGGCCGGTGCTCCAGTTGGAGTCGGGGAAATAGCTGAAGCCGTGGTAAGTGTTGACGCTGTCATAGATTCCGAGTGGGTCGATGACGAAGGCGCGGTTAGAGTCAGAGATAGCGGCGACAGTGCCGAGAGTCTGGCGTGCCACCTCGCTGGTCACACCAGCCTGGTTGATTTCATAAACCATACCGCGGGCATTAGTCTGGGCGAGGTTACCATCGTTGTTGAAATCAGAGGCCCACACGACAGGAACTTCCAGACCCTGGGGCATCATCTGGTAGAAGCCTTCGAAATACTGGCACGAGGTGAAACGGAGATGGTTTTCGGGAGCATCGACGACTTTGAAGTCGTCGACAAGGAGGAAGTAGCCACCGTTGCCGTCGTCGCTCTCGTCAACATAGCGGATACGGAAGACGACAGCCGAGTTGCCGGCGAGGAAACGGGGAAGGGTGATACGCTTGGTGCCGCGAGTACTGGAGTTGGAGTTGATATCAACGCCCTTGACGTTGAATTCAATCCTGCTCCATGTGGTGCCGTTGTTGGTGCTGTAGTCGACATAAGTATGGTCGCGGTTGAAAGCACGATAGAGCTGGTAGAAAGTGACCATACCGAGCTGGCAGGTGGAGAGGTCAACAGGCTGGAACTTGATCCAGGCATCGAAGATACCGGGGTCGTTGTCGCCACCCCAAGCACCGTAGTTGTCGATCATGGACATGAGCATGAAGCCGTCGTCTCTCGTCTCGGGAGTAAAATAGTTGCACAAAAGGTTCAGGAATCGCGACGCGGTGGCAGGATAGGTGGTAGCGAAAGCATTGCCGCGCATATAGGCGCTGTCGGGGATGCGTTGCCACTCGCCATAGTCGCCTGCATTGGTGTGTACCGGGATGTTGGTGCCGTCAACCTGCTCGTTGGCGCCTACCTTACCTGTGGTGTAGACCGAGCTTGTGCGGTCGCTGTTGGAGAAGGTGCAGGTGAAATAAGTGTTGCCATCCTTGGTGAAGATGGAGCCAGTGTAGCCGGCCGAGGAGCTGTTGATCTCGGCGCCAGCCTTGCGATCCATGCTGGGCATGTCGGCACGGGTTTTGCTGACGGAGGCACCGTTTGACTGAGCGAAAGCAAAGCTTGCGCAGAGTGCAAAACTAAAAACCATTAATGTTTTTTTCATTGTAATTGGATTTTGATTAGTAAAAAATTTCTTGCATATTATATAACTAACACTCTCATAATCAGAGTGGTTGATATTTCTGAACGAGCGTATTCATTTATCATTATTACGGTGCAAATTTAGGACAAAAAATCATTCCGACAAAAAAAAACTGTTTTTTTAGTTTTTTTTTAGAAACACGACATACTAAAGCGGCGGAAAGACAGTTAAGTGAATGGTTACTGAATAATGTACAATGATATTCCAATATGACTGTGATGAGAGGAATAAGAGGCAAAGCAACAGGACGCGCGGCCACAGCCATTGCTGTTGTTGTAGTGGCATTCGGTGTCGCAGGATGCAAGAGCAGCCGTCAAGCCGCACAGAGTGATGCCAAGCGTTATGAGCGGAAACCCATAGTGGAGACCACCGACGAGCGGCTGAAAAGCGAGGCTATGATGATAGACGCCAAGATGCGTAGCGAGACCGGCGACAGCGAAGGGGCCATACACATACTGCATGAAGTGCTGCAACGCGATGCGCAGTGCCACGCGGCGGAATACGAGCTCAGCCGGCTGATGGCCTCAAACGGCATGACCGACAGCGCCATTGTGTACGCCGTCAGGGCCGCCGACGGCGACGTGGGCAACGTGTGGTACCAGATGCAACTGGCGGCGCTGTACCAAGCCACACGGCGCGCCGCAGAACTGGCGAAGACCTGGGAGCGCATAGTGGAGCATCATCCCGATGTGCTGGAATACTACTATGAACTGAGCAACGCGTACCTGATGGCAGGGGACGGGAAAGGCGCCATAGCGGCACTGAACCGCGTGGAAAAGAAGGTCGGGGTCACGCAGGCCGTCTCGATGCAGAAAGCCAAAATATGGACACACATGAGACGCGACGACAAGGCACTCCAAGAAATGGAGGCTTTGGCGAAAACGATGCCCCAAGACAACGACCTGGCCGGCACGATGGCCGACGCCTACATGCAGGCAGGCCAGTATGACAAGGCCAAAGAGTATTACGACCGACTGCTTGCCGACAATCCCGACGACGAGTATGTGCACATCTCGCTCGCGGAGTACTACAAAGCCACAGGGCAGCCTCGGAAAGCATACGAGGAGCTGAAAAAGGGAATGGCACAGAAAGGTCTCTCAACTTCCAACAAGCTGCAGCTGCTGACCAACTTCTACAGCAGCGAGGAATTCTATGGCATCCATTCAGGCTACGCCTTTGACCTGCTGGAGACGGCCATGCGTGAGGCCGACGACAGCACGACGTTCGCCGCTTTCTATGGCGACATGCTGATGAGGCAGAAGCAGTATGCCCGTGCCGCACACCAGTTCGAGCTGTCGCTGACGGCCGACAGCAGCAAATACGAGGTATGGGAGGCTCTGCTCGTCAGCGAGCTCTCGGGCGAAGTCGATACGGCAATCTTGGCGGCACACGCACGCAGGGCTTCACGACTCTTTCCCCTGCACCCCCTGCCCTACTACATGCTGGCCATCGTGGAGCACGACAACCACAACTACGACAAAGCCCTCGAACTGGCATCGCGATGCGAGAAAATGGGGTTCGACAACGGCTACCTCGAGATGGAGACCTACTCGCTGATGGCATCATGCTACAACCAGAAGGACGACAGACGATGCGAGCAGTACTACAAACGCATCCTGGCGGCAAGACCCGACGACACACAGACGCTCAACAGCTATGCCTACTGGCTTGCAGAAAAGGGAGAAGAGCTGCCAAAGGCCGAGGAGATGTCGCGGCGCACGCTCGACGCGGAGCCAGACAACCACTACTACCTCGACACCTACGGCTGGATACTGCACCGTCTCGGGCGTGACGAGGAGGCTCTGAAATACATCGAAAAAGCAATGCAACGCGGTGAGGAGTCGGAAGAAGTCAAAGAGCATCTGGAAGAAATCAAGAAAGCCCTCGGACGATGAGAAAAGAGAGAATCATCATATACATGACGTTGCTGCTGACCCTCACGACCGGATGCCGTTCGCACAGGCATATAGCCAACAACGACAACCGCCAACCGGACAACAGGCCGACTCCCGGCGAGACGGCAAAGCCGCAGCTGGACACCATACGCAATGCCACCTACGTCCGTTACTGTGCCAACTTCAGCTGCACGGTGGAGGGCA
>JAFSKP010000042.1 GCA_017448905.1 Bacteroidales bacterium
TTAGGGTTTAAGGTTTAAGGTTTAAGGAGTTTTTTTTACTTATCATCAGCAAAATAACCATAATTATCATCACAGCTTTTTTAAATAATTGCGAACATAAAAGAATAGAGACATGAAAAGGAGATTCACATTTTTGCCGTTAGCGGCGATATGCAGCATACTGTTGCTGGCATCCTGCAATACAGATAACAAGGCGAAGGAATACACTATCAGCGGCAATGTGCCGTCGGATGTAAAGAGCGAGTGGATATACCTCTACGCCATAGAGGATAACGATATCCAAGTGATAGACTCGGCCCGGATAGAGAAAACGTCATTCAAGTTTAAAGGCACAGTGCCCGACTCGACGGTTATCCTGGTGTTGCATCCAGGCAGTGAGACGGAATATCCAGCAATATCGTGGAACGTCATACTGGAAGGCGGCGACATTGTGGTGGACTCGGCATCGCAGTTTGCGACGGGGACGCCACTGAACGACGGACTGAAAGACTGGATAAGCAGCATAGACAGCATAATGATTGGCAACGAGACACTGGAAGGGCTGAACGCATTCTTCAGGGAGCGCTGGGCGGAGCATTCAGGAGATTTCGTGGGAGCTTTTGTACTGTACAATGTAGCGGGATTTCTCGAATTCCCGATAGTGGACTCGCTGGCAGGCACAGTGCCCGACGATGTGCGGGAGAACACAATCCTGAAGCCTTTCTTCGAGCAGATAGAGCAGATGCGCGCCATGCAGCCCGGCAAGATTTTCACCGAAGTGAATCTGAGATACATCGACGGAGCCGATGTGGCGTTGTCGGACATCATAGGCAAAGGCGACTGGGTGCTGATAGACTTCTGGGCATCGTGGTGCGGACCGTGCCGTCAAGCCATGCCCGAACTGCAGAGAGTCGTCAAGAGCCATAAAACCCTCAAAGTATACGGTATCGCCGTGAGCGACAAGGACGAGGACACACGTCAGGCCATCAAGAACCTGAACATCAAATGGCCCGTAATAGCAGATCCACAAGCAGAGTCGGCGAGAACATACGGCATAAATGCCATACCAGCCATGATACTCTTCGCCCCCGACGGGAAGATAGCAGCCCGCGACTTCACAGTCGCAGAATTGGAGACCATCCTGACGGAAAAGACAAAATAACCTCTCAAAAAAAATCCGCCTTTCGGGCGGATTTTTTTTAGGACTTGGGTTAGTTCTCGTAGACGGCGAGGTGCTTATGGACTTCGCCGACAGCCTCCTTGACGAAGAAGTCGCAGGAATCCATAAAGCGGTTGTCTCGCTGGCTGTCGAGGAGTAGCAGATAGGCCATGATGATGTAGCTGAGCACTTCGGTGAGTGCACGCGTAGAATGATCAAAACGTTCGCTGGAGGTACCCTCGGAGGAGACAAGCTCGTAGAGACGCTTGTAGCTCTCGGTGGCCTTACGGAGCAAGGATTGCTGACGGCGCATCTCGTCGGTCAGGGAATCGAAAGCGGAGACCTTGGCGTCGTATGCCTCTATTTGTTTAAGATAAGCACCTCCGGCAATGCCCTTCATGGCAGCGACAACCTGAAGCTGGCTTGTACCTTCATATATCGAGAGGATGCGGGCGTCGCGGTAGAGGCGTTCGCAGGCATATTCTTTCATGAAGCCGCTGCCACCGTGGACCTGGATGCAGTCGTAGGCACAACGGTTGGCGAATTCGCTGGCGTTGAGTTTCACGAGGGGGGTGAGAATATCGGCGATACGGGAGGCCGGTTTGGAACTGACGGCGAGGTCGACATAGCGCGCGGTCTCGTACATGAGGCTGCGGGCGCCGTCGGTGCGTGCACGCATCTGGCGTAGGAGATCCTGAACGGCGACAAACTTGTCGATAGAGTGTCCGAACTGCTCGCGCGAAGCAGCGTATGCTTCAGCCTCGCGGCAGGCACACTCGCAAAGGCCGATGGACTGGGCACCGACGCCAAGACGAGCGCCATTCATGAGCGACATGACATACTTGATGAGGCCTAAACGCCGTTCACCGACAATCTGGCAGGGAGCGTTGGTGAACTGGAGCTCGGCAGTGGGACTTCCCTTGATGCCCATCTTGTTCTCGATGCGACGAACCTTCATGCCCCCGTCGGCTTTGTCGAAGACGAAGTAGCTGAGGCCGCGTCCGTCGTTGGTACCTTCCTCGCTGCGGGCAAGGACGAGGTGGAGGTCAGCATCGCCATTGGTGATGAAACGTTTCACGCCGTTGAGACGCCAGCAGTTGGAAGCCTCATCCCAAGAAGCCTTGAGTCGCACCGACTGGAGGTCGCTGCCGGCATCAGGCTCGGTGAGGTCCATCGAGCAGGTGGCACCCTGATAGATGCGAGGCAGGTATTTATTCTTGAGGTCGTCGTTGGCGAACTGCTGGATGGTGTCGGCGCAGTCCTGGAGCCCCCAAATAGTGGCAAATCCCACGTCGGCTCGGGCGATAATCTCGGCAGCCATGACAGCGGCGACACGCGGGAAGTTGAGGCCGTTGTACTTACGCTCGAGGGTCATGCCGTAGAGGCCAGCCTGCACAAGGGCGTCGAGGTTCTGACGCGTTCCGCGGGCATATTCGATATGGCCATCCACAAGCTGAGGCCCCTCATGGTCGACGGATTCGGCGTTGGGTGCAATAACGTCGCCGGCGATGTCGCCAAGAAGACGCATGACGGTGTCGTACTGCTCGACAGCCTCATTGGCATCGGCAGGGGCTTCGGGATGATTGCCAGCCTCGGCATAGTTCTTTTCCCTCACAGCCACCACCTGCTCCATATCGGGGTGATGGAGATAGAAGGAGAGGTTTTCGTTATCGAGATAGAAGTTCATATTATCGTTTGATTGCGTTATTGAATGATTGTTTGAGTGGCTTTGACGTTCGGGCGTTCATGCATCATCTACACACTCAGACATTCAAACACTATTTTAAATTATTCTTGTAGGCAGCCATGAATTGGGGGATGACTGACATGACATCGCCGACGATGGTGTAGTCGGCGATAGCGTTGATAGGTGCATCGGGGTCGGTGTTGATGCTGATAATCTTTGCGCTCTGTTCCATGCCGGCGCGATGCTGGACAGCGCCGCTGATGCCGCAGGCAATGTAGAGTTTCGGGCGTACGGTGACACCGGTCTGACCGATTTGGCGTTCACCCTCGCAGAAGCCGGCATCGACAGCGGCGCGAGTTGCTCCGACGCTGCCGCCGATGAGGTGCGCGAACTCATGGAGCAGAGCGAAATTCTCCTTGCTGCCCATGCCGTAGCCACCAGCCACGATGACCTGTGCACCCTTGATGTCGATTTTCTGTTCCTCGATTTCGCGGGAGAGGATCTCGACGGCCTTGTCGGCCTTGTCAATATAATCGCCGACGACAACAGGGACGACTACCCCCTTGTAATTGGCATCGAAGAGCTCTTTTTTCATGACGCCTTCGCGCACCGTGGCCATTTGAGGACGAGTCTCGGGGCAAACGATGGTGGCGATGATGTTGCCGCCAAATGCCGGGCGTATCTGCATGAGGATATTCTCGTAGGTCTTTCCGTTCTTGACATCCTCATGGCTTCCGATTTCAAGGGAGGTACAGTCGGCCGTAAGACCACAGCGGAGATAAGAGGCTATACGCGGTGCCAGGTCGCGACCCACACTGGAGGCACCGAAGAGGACGATTTGAGGTTTCTGATCTTCGATGATGCGGCGCAACACCTCGAAGTGAGGCATTGTGCGGTAGGGCGAAAGACGGTTGTCCTCAGCCAAGAGCACCTCGTCCACGCCATAGGGGTAGAGCGACTCGGCGGCGCACTTCACATCGGCACCGAGGAGGGCTGCCTGGAGCCTGCACCCCAGACGTGTGGCCAGCTGGCGACCTTTGGTGCAGAGTTCAAGACTGATGTCGGCTATGCTGTTTTTTTCGGACAGTTCACAATATACTAATACGTTGTTCATGGATTTCGTATTTCGATGTTTCGTTATAACGGTATTGCAGTATCACGTGATAACGATGGTTAAAGAATATGTTCTTTGATCAGCGTTGCACTGAGGGCGTTGAGGGCTTCGTCGGTGGGTTGCAGCACGACAGACTCCTTGTGTGCCAGAACAACATTCTCGATTCGTTTGACCTTGGTGGGAGAACCCTTGAGACCGAGGCGTTCCATATCGGCGTCGATACTGTCGGCATTGGTCATGCGGACCTCCATCTTTGCCTGACGCAGCAGCCGGTGGGCATTGGGGAAGCGGCAGTCGGCAGCCGCAGAGGTCACAGTGACGAGTGCTGGCAGAAGGGACTTCACGACTTCGGTGCCACGTTCGAGACGGCGACGGATGGTGATGCTGTGCTCATCGACAGAGAGCAGTTCCTCGGCGTATGTTACCTGAGGCAGGTCAAGTTTTTCGGCCACTTGGGGACCCACCTGTGCGGTGTCGCCATCGATGGCCTGGCGTCCACCCATGATGAGGTCGACCTTGCCGAGTTGTCTGACAGCCTGTGAGATGGCATAACTTGTAGCCAAAGTATCGGCACCAGCAAAACGGGCATCGCTAAGCACAAAGCCGTCATCGGCTCCGCGCGACATGGCATCCTTAATGATCTCGGCAGCACGAGGAGGGCCCATGGTCACCACCGTGACACGGGCATCCTTCATCAGGTCTTTGACACGGAGGGCCATCTCCAGAGCCTTGAGGTCCTCGGGGTTGAAGACGGTAGGCAGGGCGGCGCGGTTGACGGTGCCGTCGGCATTCATGGCATCGGCACCAACGTTGTGAGTGTCGGGCACTTGTTTGGCCAGGACAACAATATTGAATGACATTACGTTGTGGGGTTAAGGGATTAGTTTATCAGGGAGGGTATATTACTTGCCTTGGAGATAGTTGACGATATCGCCCACGGTGTTGATGCTCTCGGTCACATCCTCGGGGATGGTGACATTGAATTTCTGTTCGATAGACATCATCAGCTCGACGCTGTCGAGGGAGTCGGCGCCGAGGTCGTTTACGAGACTTTTGTCGGGGGTGATATCGCTGGCGGCGACACCAAGTTTTTCTTCGACCATTGCACAGATTTCTTCTGTAAGCTGTTCGGTTGTTAATTCTTTAATATTCATGTTATTATATCTTTCTTAAAGGATTCATCGCCAGAGACGGCGGTGGTGTTTTTTTCTTGTTTTTACGCCGAAAGCGACGCGATTTGTCGGGAATAATGTCAGTTGATAGCGAGACCGCCGTCACAGGAGATGACCTGACCGGTGACATAGCTGGCAAGGTCGCTGGCGAGGAAGAGGGATACGTGGGCCACATCGGTGTCAAGGCCCCCGCGGCGGAGAGGAATCTTGGTCATCCAGTCCTTACGTACATCCTCGGGGAGCTGCTGCGTCATAGGTGTCTCGATGAAACCGGGAGCCACGGCGTTGCAGCGGATGTTGCGTGAGCCAAGTTCCTTGGCGATGGAGCGTGTGAAACCGATGATACCAGCCTTCGAAGCCGAATAGTTGCACTGGCCTGCGTTGCCATTGAGGCCGACGATGGAGCTGATGTTGATGATGGAGCCAGCGCGTTGTTTCATCATGAGAGGTGCGAACGCTTTGGTGTAGTTGAACACCGATCGGAGGTTGACCTCGAGTACGAGATTCCAGTCGTCGACACTCATGCGGAGGATGAGCTGGTCCTTGGTGATGCCCGCGTTGTTGACAAGAATGTCAAGGCGACCATAGTTGTCGGTAACCCATTTGGCGACATCCATAGCCTGTGCATTGTCGGCTGCGTTGCTGGCTATGAAGTCGGCGCGCACACCTTTGGCACGGAGTTCGGAGAGGAGCGACTCGCTGCTCTCGTTCTCTTTCAGGTCAGTGAATATGATGTTGGCACCCTCCTCGGCGAAAAGCAGGGCATGGCTACGGCCAATGCCGCGTGAGGCACCGGTAATCAGGGCTGTTTTGTTTTCTAAAAGTTTCATTATTTTGAGGGTTTATGAGGTTATTGGTTATCGGTTGTCGAACCGCCGACGGGGGCGCCGAGAACCAACGGTTCAGGCGTTATCGACGAGAGTGAAAATCATGCTTGCCTTGGCACTGAGCTTGCCGTCGACCTTGGCTTCGGCATCGACGAAGAAGGTGAGTCCGCGTCGGGCAGTGATTTTGGAGGTCACCTCGAGGTCGTCGCCCGGTTTGACGGGATTCTTGAACCGTACCTTGTCAAGGCCCGCATACATAGGTGTGCGGCCGTGGAGCTCGTCAAGCATAAGGACGCTGCTGCACTGTCCCATGATTTCACAGAGGATGACACCGGGGACGACGGGATTGCCCGGGAAATGGCCTTTGACAAAAAACTCCTCACCGGTCACATGGTAGAGGCCATGGGCGACATCGCCATCGCGGGTGATTTCGTCGACGAGCAACATGGGTTCCCTATGAGGAAGATAGTTTTTTATTTCATCTCTATTCATCTATATAAAAAGCTATAATGTTATGGGTTATTGAAAACGGTAAAGGAAGATGATACATTACATTTTGCGCATAGCCACACAGGCATTCTGGCCGCCGAAGCCGAAAGAGTTGCTGATGGTGATGTCGGCATCGAAGTCGCGTGCGGTGTGAGGAGTGTAGTCGAGGTCGCACTCGGGGTCTGGCTGGTCGAGGTGGATGGTAGGAGCCACCTTGGCGGTCTGCAAGGTCTTGGCGCAGATGACCATCTCTATAGCGCCGGTGGCGCCGAGCATGTGGCCCATCATCGACTTGGTGCTGCTGATGACAGCCTTGCGGGCATCGGTCTCGCCCATAGCCTGCTTGATGGCAAGGGTCTCGGTCTTGTCGTTGAGCGGTGTACCTGTGCCGTGGGCATTGATATAGACACGCTCGCCACTTTTGTAGCCTGCCTCCTCAAGGGCCAGACGGATTGCATTGGTGGCGCATTTGGCATCGGCACGGGGTGCAGTGTAGTGGTTTGCGTCGCAAGTGTTGCCATATCCGCAGATTTCGGCATAGATATGGGCGCCACGTTTGCGGGCGATTTCATAGTCTTCGAGGATCATGATGCCGGCACCCTCACCCATGACGAATCCCTTTCGGCGGGCGTCGAAAGGAAGCGATGCAGCTTGGGGGTCATCACTGGTGGAGAGGGCTTTGCTGTTGGCGAAACCAGCTATCGAAATCTCGGTGATGGCAGCCTCGGCACCTCCTGTGATCATAGCATCGGCACGTCCCTCACGGATCATGCGGTAAGCCTCACCTATGGAGTGGGTTCCTGTAGCACATGCGGTGACGACAGGCAGGTTGGGACCCTCTGCGTGGAACACTATGGCGGTGTTGCCTGAAGCAATATTGGCAATCATCTCGGGAATGAAGAGCGGGGATACGCGACGGGGTCCATTCTCGAGGAGAGAAGCATGCTCGCGGCAGAATGTCTGGATACCGCCGATGCCGGAACCGATGGCACATCCGAAACGGGTGGAATCGACATGGTTGCCCACCTCAAGACCGCTGTCTTGCATGGCCTGTGTGGCGGCAGCAAGGGCATAAAGGGCATAGATGTCGTTGTGGCGAATCATAGCCTTGTCGATTGAGAAATCCTCGGGCTTGAAGTCGAGCACTTCGGCGGCAACCTTGACGGTGAGGCGTTCAGTGTCGAGTTTTTTTATGTAGTCAATAGCACATCTGGCATCCAAAAGACCATTCCACATCGCATCAACGCTGTTGCCAAGAGGCGAAATACAGCCAAGTCCTGTTACTACTACTCTTTTCATATATGATATAAGGTTTTACGTTTCACGTTTCACGTTATCTGTGAAAAGCCAAACAAATTAATCTTTTTGATTAGTTATCAGAGGAGACCTCCGGGTATTTTATCTCAGACCAGTCGAGAATAGCGGCACCCGTGACGAAACCGCCACCGAAAGCACTGAGGAGCAGGCGCATCCCGTTTTTAAGGAGACCCGCACGCGACATCTCGTCCATAAGGATAGGGATGCTCGCCGAAGAGGTGTTGCCGTATTTTTGCAGGTTGGTGGGGAACTTGTCCTTTTGCTGCCCGAGATGCTCACGGATAGAGTCGATAATGCGAAGGTTGGCCTGATGAAGAAGGTACATGTCGATGTCATCCCCCGACAAACCGTTTTTTTGCAGTATGATGTCCACATCCTTTATGCAGGCACGGACAGCGAGCTTGAATACCTCACGTCCTTGCATGACAAGGGGCTGCGTCCGCTCGTCAACTCTGTCGTAAGGGGTTTGTTCCATGGCTCGCTTGTAGTAGAGCACATCGGTGTGGGTATCGGCCGTGACGCGGAAGTCGCGGAAGCCGTCACCCTCCGTAACCACGACAGCTCCGGCACCGTCAGCAAAGAGGACAGAGGTTTCACGTTCATGCCAGTTGCAGAAACGGGAAGGTTCCTCGGCGGCGACGATGAGAATGTTTTTTGCACGACCAGTCTTGATGAAGGCGTCAGCAATATCAAGGGCATAGATAAAACCGGCGCAAGCGCCGTTGAGATCGGTACACGGGCAGCAACAACCCAGAGGACCGAGAATGATACTGCTCATTGAAGGGGTGACATAACTATTGGCGACATTCGAGCAGATAAGATAATCTATTTCGGATGGGGCGACACCGGAAGAATCGAGTGCAGCGAGAGCTGCAGTGATTGCCAATTCGCTAAGGGTCTCTTTGCTCAAAAGACGTCGAGTCTGGATGCCGGTACGGGTGGTAATCCAACTGTCACTCGTTTCCAAAAAACCGGCAAGCATATCATTTGTTACAATTTTTTCGGGGAGAGCACTACCTGTTCCAATAATTTTCATAAAATGTATTTTTTATCAATGCGCATATTACGCTCACATATTATTTCCAAAATGAGATGCAAAATAATTAAAAAAATGTAAAATATTATTGTTAAAAACGACATTGTACACAATAACCGCAAAAAAATGGCGTTTTTTAGGGTAAAAATGGAAAATTTTGGGTGAATAACGTAAAATTTTTTAACAAATATGGCAAATAACAGCATCCGAATACCGAAATTCATGACCGAGAAGAAGGACATCTGGCTCTTTTTGTTCGTCACACTATTATTCGCCATCATCTTCGTACTGATATACCAGCCTGCCGGATACATGCGGACAACAGAAGCACTATCGCATTGGAACAAACACATCTACACTGCGATACAGTTCTGTGCAGGCTTTATTATACTGACGGTGAGCAGATTCCTGTTCCGGCATGTCAACAAGACCAGACCACTGACCATCAGGGACATGCTACTATGGATTGCCGGAGAACTAATTCTGATATCTTTGAGCCTTAGCCTGATAGCCTCGCTAATCAACGCAGATGAAGACCTGGAGTTTTACGACCTGTTAGGACGGGTGTCGTTCAACATCGCTACAATACTGGTGATACCCTACGCAGGAACAGTCCTGATACTTATGCTCCGTGAGAGAAGCCAACAGATAGAGGCACTTAAGGAATACATAGAGAGACAGGATGAGGCAAAACAGGACACCACAGAGAACATGAACTTCTACGCCCTAGGTGGAAAGCTGTCGTTTTCAACACATAAAGTCAATGTGTTGTATATCGAATCTGCAGACAACTACAGCAATATCCACTATATCAACGAGGGCAAAGAGGACACTTTCATACTTCACAACTCGCTCAAGAATCTCGACAACGAGGAGAAATATCCCGGCCTGCTCAGATGCCACAGAAGCTATATGGTCAACATCAGCAACATCAAGCTTTTGAGGAAAGAGAAAGATGGTCTTGTCATAGAACTCACACAAGGTGGGAAAGCGATACCGGTGTCGAGGACATACAATGAAAGGGTAGTGAAGTTTTTTGCCGGGGATAAATAAGGAAAGGCGACCGAACTCGGTCGCCTTATGGGCAAAAAAGGCGACCGAACTTGGTCGCCTTAGGGCAAAAAAGCGACCGAACTTGGTCGCCTTAGGGCAAAAAAGGCGACCGAACCCGGTCGCCTTAAGAGAGTGAGGTGCGAATGAACCTTACTTGGCGTCGCGTCCGGCACGGATAGCCTTTATATTTGTCTCCACAACAGCGTCGCCCTTACGGCCAAAGATAGACTTGATAGCCTTCTCTAGTTCCTCGAACTCGATTTCAAGATAAGGGGCAGCGGCACCGAGAAGCACCATATTGCCACGGGCATTGAGTTCCTTGGCTATTGCATTGGCGTTGAAGCTGACGCACTTGGGCAGTTTTGCCAATTCGGCATTGACCTTCTCAATGTCAGGGTAGTTATTGATGTTGACAAAGGGGTCGCTATTGGTGATGACAGCACCGTCGGGAGCAAGGAAAGGCAGGTAACGGAGGGCCTCCATCGGCTCGGAGCTGAGGATGATGTCGGCTTTCCCTTCAGGGATAACATCAGCAAAGATAGGCTCGCTGCTGATACGTAGATGACTGAAGACCGAGCCTCCACGCTGGGACATGCCGTGGATCTCGCTCTGTTTTACGTTCATGCCCAGATTAAGGGCGGCGTCACTGATAATCTTGGCCACGGAGACTATTCCGTCTCCGCCTACGCCACAAAGTATGATGTCTTTTTTCATTGGTTGTTCTGTTTTTGGTGAATAGTGATTGGTGAATTGTGAATAGAAAGAGGAAATAACTCAATCAAATCACTTGTCACAATTCACTAATTTCATTTATTTATTTGCTGCGATGCGTTTTTTGTTCTCGACAATGCAGACACGCTGCGGAATGATGACGCTGACACCGTTGTAGGCAATCTCTTCTTCAAGAATCTTAACGAACTCTTCATGGTTTTTCTTGAGAGGGACAATGCTACGGATATGGTTGGGATCGACGCCGAGGCCTTTGCAGATGTTGAAAAGCTTCTGGTTGGCGCTGGAGGGCTGACCGCCGGTCATAGCTGTGATGTCATTATCGAGAATCATGATGATGACATTGGCCTTCTCGTTGACACAATCGAGCAGACCAGTCATGCCGCTGTGACCGAACGTGCCGTCGCCGATTACGCCGATGGCTGGGAAGATACCCATCTCAGATGCGCCCTTCGCCATAGTGACAGAGGCACCCATGCATACGGTAGTATTGATGGCTCCCATATTAAAGCCGAGGGTGTAGCAACCGATGTCGCCGAAGACGCGACCGTTCGGGTATTTCTTCATCACCTCGACGACAGCCTCGTAGCTGTCGATATGGGGGCATCCCACACAGAGAGCGGGAGGACGGTTGGTGACTACCTCGGGGATAGCAGGGCCCTGGGGCATTGGCTTGCCGAGGGCAACAGCCACCTTTTCGGCATTGAGCTCGCCGTCACGACGGATGGTCTCGTCGAGGCGTCCATGGACCGGCTTGCCTTTCCCGAGGAAGCCTTTGATATGCTCCTCGACAAAGGGCTGGCCATCCTCAAGTACAAGGATCTCGTCAACCTCATCATAAAGTTTGTTGAGCATATTGAACGGGAGCGGGTACTGTGTAATCTTGACGACAGGATAGGGGCATTTCCCTCCGGGGAAGTTCTCCTGGAGATAGTTGAAAGCAATACCGGTAGTGATGATTCCACGACTTTTGTCAGTGCCAGGGAAATACTGGTTGAAACCGCTCTCCTCGCTGCTCTTGGTAAAGGCGGGCTGCTTGTCAATGAGGTCGCGATAGAGACGTTTGGCATTGACAGGAAGGAGGACAAAGCTCTTCGGATCGCTGGGGCTGGTCAGAGGATTCTGAGGGAGGACTGGTTTGCGTTCGACACCTGCGCGGCTGTGAGCCAGACGGGTGGGGATGCGATAGAGGACAGGAGTGCCCAGTTTCTCGCTGAGCTCATAGCCGAAAAAGACCATGTCGTAGGCTTCCTGTTGGTTGCTGGGCTCAAGCATCGGAATCATTGCCCAGTGACCGTAGTAGCGGCTATCCTGCTCATCCTGCGAGGAGAACATCGAGGGGTCGTCGGCGACTACAATGATGACACCCTTGGTACCGATAATGGCGGCATTCATGAAAGGGTCACCACAGACGTTGAGACCCACATGTTTCATGCAGGTCATGGCGCGCTTGCCGGCATATGCGACACCGATAGAAGCCTCGAGGGCAGTTTTCTCGTTGGCGCACCAGTTGGCGACAACACCTTGCTCCTTGGCCTGTTTTGATTTCATCACATACTCAGTAATCTGAGTGGAGGGGGTTCCGGGATAGCTGTTGATGGCGCTACCGCCAGCATCTATAAAAGCTTGAGCGATAGCCTCATCGCCCAACAAAAGCAGTTTTGACATGTCGTTTATATTTGATTAATAAAACAATGAATTCGATTTTGCAAAGGTAAGAAGATTTTTTGATGTACGCAAATTATTTTTTAGAAAGCTGAAATATAAAATATTACCATCCATAATTATTAAAGAAGAGACCCTATCGACAGATAACAAGTGAATACAACAAGGCTGCATTTGTCGCGATTAAACCGCGACGCAATGGACAAAGGTAGAGGAACGGCGAGGAATGGAGGGGAAACTCCAGGTTGATGACGGGTAACAAAGCGGGATTAGCCGATGTCGACGTGAAGGATATTGAGGAGGTAGAGCATGATAAAGAAAGCGACAAGGACAATAAGGCCGAAGAGGCCGAGGTTGCGATAATATCTTCTATCTTTCCGTTTCTCTACAGTGGAGCCATCAGAATGGCCTTCAACATAAAGGCCACCATCTTTCTTTAGAAAGATAAGAAACAGACATACAAGAGTGTAGACAATCCACAAGATGAGGATGCCGTAACCTGCCCAGTCGTCGAAGCGGTGTCCATTGGCTTTGGCCACGAAACCGGCAATGGCAGCAAAGAGCAGAGACCCTAAGATGAGGACTGTCGAATAGACACCCAATGCCGGCAAGGCATTCAATTTGCGGCCTAACATAATGAGAATGGCAATGACAACGAGAGCGGCAATAAGTTTCATGATAAAAAAGGTTTTGTGATTTAGCCTTTGATTTGGACGTGAAAGCCTTCTGAAATTATCGGTTGCAGGATGGAACGCATCTCTTCAGGGCTGATTTTCTGGAGATTGTTAGCTGGTGTAGGACGGTCGATAGTGTATGCCATAACTTCGCGGGGGCGGAGGAGACGGATGATGTCGAGCATAGGGAGTACAACCTCGGGTGAGGAGGAGTCGAAAGGCATGTCGGCAGGTTCCGGGGTTGGAGAGCCACATGGGGTTACCTCGCGCAAAAGACACCATTGCAGGATAAAATCGCCGTTGAACTGTTTGAGAGATTCGATGACACGCTGGACATCGTAGCCCGGGGCCGGATTGTTGATACGGGCGACAAGTTCGTTGGTAGGAGCATCAATTTTCATGATGGGATTGTCAACCTTGCGAAGGGCACTGAAGACCTCGGGGATATGGACACGGGTGGCGTTGCTGAGGACAGAGACCTTGGCAGAGGGGGCATAGCGGTCTCGAAGAGCGATAGTATCGTCGATGATCTGCGGGAACTCGGGGTTGAGGGTAGGCTCGCCGTCGCCGCTGAAGGTGATGGAGTCGACTTTAACGCCGTCGGCATAAAGGTCTTGCAGTTTGTTGCTGAGGTCGCGACGCACCTTTTCGGCAGAGGGAAGACGGGAGTCGTTGCGACCGTCGCGGTTCCAGCCGCATTCGCAGTAGATGCAGTCGAAATTGCAGAACTTGCCCTTCTCGGGGAGGAGGTTGATGCCTAGAGAGGTACCAAGGCGGCGGCTGAATATGGGTCCGAAGACGGTTTCTTCACGAAGCATAATGCATATAGTTAGGATTTGCAAAAGTATACATTTTTTTCGAGAGTGGGAGAATAAATGTATTTTTGCAAGGCATGAATCAGCCTTACAAAGTAATATATATTCTTAGGCAACAAGCTTTTACAACAACCACACAATCGAAACCAGATGCAGAAAATCAGAAGTTATATACTGCCAATAGCCATCGTATTGGGACTGTTGCTGCACAAATATTGCGCGATGTTCAGTTTTTTGGTTCCTTACATCATCTTTGCGATACTGCTGCTTACCTTTTCGGCGGTAGACATAAGGAAACTACGTATGACATGGCTTGACGTATGGCTGATGGTTTTCCAGATAACGGTAAGCATGGGTTCGTTCCTGATACTGAAATGGCTTGGAGCCAGCGATGTGGTTGCCGAAGGGGTGCTAGTGGGAGTGCTGTGTCCGGTGGCGGCATCGGTAGCCGTTATCAGCTGCATGCTTGGAGCCAACCGCGAGACCGTTACAGCATACACGATTATCGGGAACCTGATGGTGGCAGTGGTGGCGCCGATATACTTCTCGTTCATCGGCAACCAGCAGGAGATGCCGTTCTTGGAGTCGTTCTGGATGTTGCTAAGGCGTATAGGCACAGTTATCGGAGTGCCTTTCTTCGTGGCATGGGCACTGGAGGCGTGGTGGCCCAAGGCAAGTGGCTTCCTGAGGAAGTACAAAGGGCTGTCGTTCTATTTATGGTCGTTCGCATTGCTCTTCACGCTGGGTCAGACCATCGACTTCATCTTCCTGCACGGCAAAGGCAACTGGAGAAGCATAGCATGGCTCGGCATCGGGGCGCTGGTGTTCTGCGTGGTGCAGTTCGGCTTTGGCAGGTGGCTTGGAGGACGCTACGGCGACAAGGTCAGCGGCGGGCAGCTGCTGGGGCAGAAAAACTCGGCCATGGGCATCTGGATGGCTAACTACTACCTTACGCCACTTGCATCGGTCTTCATGGCGTTCTACTCCGTGTACCAGAACATCTGGAACAGCTGGCAGTTGTGGAGAACGGGAAACCGATAATGGAAAGCTAGCGGCGAACGGGGGCGTCGGACTCGACGGAGTCGATGATGTTTAGGTAGTTCCGATAACGCTCAGGATTTATTGCACCTTCTTCGACAGCGGTTTTTATTGCGCAGCCAGGCTCGTGACGATGGGTGCAGTTGGCGAAATGGCAGTCGTGGAGGCGAGAGCGCATTTCGGGGAAGAAATGGGAGAGCTCCTCAGGAGTGAAGTCGACCATTCCGAATTCCTTGATGCCGGGAGTGTCGATGAGAAAAGATTGCGTGACTGTGTGATTGTGTGATTGCGTGAGTTTTATGGGAAAGATTTCGGCAAAGGTGGTGGTATGCTTGCCTTTGAGTGACCATTCGCTAACCTCGCCGGTGCGGAGATGGAGAGAGGGATCTATGGCATTGAGGAGCGCAGACTTACCCACACCGCTGTGGCCGCTGAAAAGGGAAACCTTACCGGCAACGAGTTCTTTTATCTGTTCGATGCCAGAGCCCTCGATGACAGAAACCTCATAAACAGGATAGCCGACAGACTCATAGATAGCCTTTACTTCGCGGTGGAGAGCCCACAGTTCGGAGGAGCCGTCGTCACTACCATAGAGGTCGCACTTGTTGAATATGATGACGGCGGGGATGTGGTAGGCTTCTGCTGTGACAAGAAGACGGTCGATGAAGCCCGTGGATGTACGAGGGAACCCGAGAGTTGCGACGAGACATAACTGGTCGATATTGGCAGCGATGACGTGTGTCTGTTTCGAGAGTTTGGTGGAACGCCTGATGATACAGTTGCGACGCTCGGCAATATCGGTAATCATTCCCGTACCGTCGGAGAGAAGCTGGAAAGAGACATGATCGCCGACAGCTACAGGATTGGTCTGTTTGCTTCCGTGGAGACGGTAATTGCCGCGGAGGCGACAGTCTACAACAGCGCCTTCATGCAGCATTACGCGATACCAACTACCCGTGGTACGAATCACTAAACCACTATTAATCAACTCTTCCAAACGACAGATTGTCTTTATTACCGTTTGCAAAGATATAGTTTTTTAGCAAATTTACGCGAATTAATTATCTTTGCATAATAATACATCCCGACATGAAACAATATTTTCTTCTGATTGTCAGCATTATAATCGCAAGCGAAATAATGGCACAGGGCGACTACTGGGACAACCTGAAAGTCGTGCAAGTCGGCAAGGTGGCACCGCATGCAGACATTGTTCCGATGGACAGACAATGGGTCAAGAGTCTGAACGGAGTATGGCCATTCAAGTTCTTCGAGAGAGACGAGTATGTGCCAAGAGGACAGGAACAAGGGGCTTCCACAAAACCGATATTCGGGAAAGATGCCAGTCTGGTGGGATGGGACAGCATCGTGGTGCCAGGGAACCTTGAGTTGCAAGGCTTTGGCATTCCAGTATATATCAACATGGAGAATGAATTCCCGAGCAATCCGCCACATGCGCCAAGAGCATACAACCCGACTGGAGTGTATGCACGGGATGTGGATATTCCGGATGACTGGCTCGGCAGACGGACATTCCTGAAGATTGGGGCGGCATCGTCTGCGGTCGAAATATATGTAAACGGGAAATTCGTGGGGTACAGCGAAGACTCGAAGACGCCGGCAGAATGGGAGATCGGCGATTTCGTCAATACGGGGCACAACCGGATCTGCATCATCCTGCACCGCTGGAGCAACGGGAG
Source organism: Bacteroidales bacterium (assembly GCA_017448905.1). GTDB lineage: Bacteria > Bacteroidota > Bacteroidia > Bacteroidales > P3 > Colimorpha. Next base: position 16,455 of record JAFSKP010000042.1, read on the forward strand.
CTACCTGGAATGCCAGGACATGTGGAGGATGAGCGGCATAACAAGAGACGTGACGCTATACAGTCTGCCCATGGACCACATCAAGAACTACACAGTAGATGCACTGCTGGACACCATCAGCTATTCACAGGGGATACTGAAGGTAAGAGTGGAGACCGAATGCAAGGCCGGCAGTATCGTGGAGATATCCGTCCAAGACCTGGAAATAGAGAAAAGGGTGGTAGTGGACGACAGCCACGCCGACGGAGTTGTGGAGCTGACAATAGACGCTGGCACGGTCAAGCCGTGGTCGGCAGAAGGAGTAACGCTTTACGAGATGGATTTGAGGCTGTTGGACAGAAAGGGGAAAACCTTGCAAGAGATAGGGAAGCCTATAGGGTTCCGCACGGTGGAGATCAAGGACGGACTGCTACGCATCAATGGTGAGGCGGTGACGATAAGAGGAGTGAACAGGCATGAACATGACGCATATACAGGGCATGTGATTAGCAAGGAAAGCATGGAGGAGGATGTAAAGAATATGAAAGCCAACAATATCAACGCCGTGCGGACGAGCCACTATCCTGACGACGAATACTGGTACGAACTGTGCGACCGTTATGGACTCTACGTGTGGGACGAGGCGAACAACGAAAGCCATGCGCAAGGCTATGGAGAGGGAAGCCTGGCGAAGAATGCGGAATGGACAGAGGCGATATGGTACCGAGTAAACAACATGGTTCAACGGGACCGGAACCACCCGTCGGTGATAGTATGGTCGCTTGGCAACGAGTGTGGGAACGGGATATGCTTCGAAGAGGCCTACCGCCGACTGAAAGCGGAAGACCCGACAAGGCCGGTAAGCTACGAGCGTGCAGAACTGGACTGGAACACCGACATCGTGGGAATCATGTATCCGAGCGTGGACTATCTGGCTTCCTACGGGCGAAAGATGGAGGAGACGGGAAAAGAAGGAGCACGTCCTTACATTATGGTTGAATACTGCCATGCCATGGGCAACAGCCTTGGAGGCCTTAGCGACTACTGGGACACAATAGCGAAATACAAATACCTGCAAGGCGGCTTTATATGGGACTGGAAAGATCAAGGGATAGATATCAGTGGAAAGACAAGGGTGAATGGCGAAAAGATTCCCACCGTAGCGCTGGGCGGAGACCTGGGAACGCTGCCTGGCATCAAGGACGACGACGACTTCTGCGCCAACGGTATCTGCGACTCATACGGGAGACCATATCCCTGCATGGAGGAGGTGAAAGCCGTATACGGTGCCGCAGCAGGACTGAGGCAATGGAAAAAGAAAGTACAGCTTACGCAAGCAAGAAAAGGGAAAGCGCCAGACTACCGAACAATGGAGTCGCCAAAAGAAGGCACATTCAACCTCAGAGCCGGGAAGGCATCACTGAGAATCAACACAAACACAGCGACTATAGAAAGGTATGCATGGGACGGATACACCCTGTTTGACAACATGCGACTCAACCTTTGGAGGCCACCAACACAGAACGACCGCGTTGATGCCAACGGGGCGGCGGCATGGGAGGGGTTGCAACGATTGAAGGTCAAGGGATGCAAGACACAGATTGCAGCAACGGAAAGGTACAAAGAGGCGGTAATGGACTATGTGCTGACAGATGGAGAGGGAGGGGAGATTGCTGTAAGGCAAGTCATCGAATGCTCGGACAGCGGTGCAATAAGGGTCAGCTGCAAAGTAGCCCCGATGGGCAATTACCGGACACTGGCGAGAGTGGGGCTACAGGCACACCTGCCCAATACATTCGGGCGGACACGCTGGTATGGGTCGGGAAACGAGGTCTACCCTGACCGCAGGTTCTCGAGTTCGGTAGAACGGAACACGGTGGAGAACTGGAAGGAACTAGACATGCATCACGCTGTGCCGCAGGAGGAAGGCAACCACGAGGCCTACACCCTCGAATTGAGAAGCAGAGGCAGACTTCTGCACATCCACGCTGGCGGACAGAGATTCAATTTCAGCCAACATGAGTATGACGACAGCACCATGGCTGCCAACAGGAGATGGAACTTTGCCGTTGCGCAACTGGAAGACGTCGAGTCAGGCTCAATCCTCAACCTTGACAGTCGGGTGGCAGGAGTAGGAACCGCCACTTGCGGTCCCGGGGTGAGGAAACCCTATTTGCTAAATGGCGATAGCGTGTACTCATTCAGTTTCTGCATCACGCCATCGTTCGACACCATGAATCTACAGGAGATTAAAGATGTTTTTGGCGACAACAGAGAGATTGGCAAAGCATTGCAAACCACTGGTAGCAAAGGAACTGCCAGCAAGATAAAGTGTAGCGTGGCACCCAGCGACAGGTACTCGGAAGGATTCCCCACCACGGTGAGCGACGGCCGGCGTGGCATTGTGGGCGACTGGGGCGAGGGCTGGACGGGATGGGATGGCGTGGAGACGCTGGAACTGGAATTCCAGATGCCGAAACGCGGCATGAAGAAAGTCGCCGTAAGTTTCGGCCATGCACCTGACGAATGGGTACTGGCACCCTATGGCGTTCAAATCTGGGACTCGCACGGGAAAAGATGGGTTGACATGGAGCAGACAAGCGATATCGGAGACGAGCAGCATGGGCGGCAGCGAGTTGTGTTCACTGCACGACACACTGGAGACAAAAAAACAAAAATCCGCATCCTACACTCCCCTACCCTGCCCGACTGGCACGCATACAAGGGCGAGAAAGCATGGCTGATGATTGATGAGATCAGAATAGAATAACGAGCCTCCAGAATTCAGCCGCAGACGAGGATGCCTGCGCACCGACAGGAGGCAGGTTTCAGGTTTCTGGCTTCAAGTGGCCGAAGAAATACTGCCCCTTGTCCAGGGTAGCACTGCCGAAATGGATTGCATTCTTTGGGCAACGATGGTAGCACGACATGCAGTTGGTGCAGTTGCCGCCCCAATGAGGATGTCCGTCCCTCATGGTGATGTTATGGAGAGGGCAGTTTCGCTCGCAGAGTCCGCAAGAGATGCACTCGTCGGCGACATGAAATTTTTTGTCGGTAATCAGCAGCTTATAAAACAATGCGTTGGTGACATAAGTATTAAACCAAGGCAATTTGCCTTTCACGACTTCAACGGCCTTTTCGCGACAAAGTATACGCTGTGCCACTTCAGGCAAGCGATGGCGTACATTGTCTATTTTGCGACGCTCGCCTTCGGAGGTGTCGAGTTTGAAAGGTTTGAGGTTGACGTAAGTCTCGGGCATGACGAAAGAATAGGCGAAGTCAAGCTTCCAACCCAGTGCGGACACGAACTTTGAGAAGCGTTCCACTGTGTTTCCGACGCTGTCGCCACAGGTGCAGGCAAGGTATAGATACGAAGGTCTCTGATTCACCTTCAGCCGGTCGAGATACTTCTCAACGATACGTGGCACAGCCCATGAATAGACAGGGCATACGATGCCGAGAGGTTCGTCGGAAGAGAGTTCGAGCGACGGGTTGGACTCGGTCATATCCATCCGCAGCAGCCTGTCGCCAGTCTGGGCTGACAACTGACTGGCAACAAATTCGCTGTTGCCACAGCCAGAGAAAAAGAGAATCATACTATAACTGTCTTTTTACTTGTAGATCCCGTTGGTGAGGACACCGTTGCTGACGGTGAATTCCATTTTCTGCCAGCAGTCGACAGGGTTGCCCTTACGGTCGGTGGCGGGTTGCCAGTTCTGGGGCATAGTCTTGACGAGTTCGAGCACCATGTTGGCGAACTCGAAAAGCTCGCCTTTCCCCTTGCTGATGACCTGCCACTGCCCTACCTCTCCGTTACAGTTGACCATAAAAGCCAGATGGACACGGAAAAGACGGTCCTTGGCACGTTCGTCGGTGAGAGGATGGTTGAGGAACCAGCTGCGGAAAGTGGATTTGCCACCCTCATATTCAGGGTTTTTCTTGGGGCTCTTGAAGTTGCCCACAGCCTCGGCAAGCAGCTTGTCATCGACGCTGAAGACCTGTGTGGGTTTGCAGGGTGCAAATGATGAGAGCGATGCACCGCCCCCGTCGTCATCGAAAGACGAGGGGGAGAACTGGGATAGGGTGACAACGCCATTGGAAAAGCGGATTTTCTGGGTCTTGGCAACGGTGTAGCTTGGAATGCCGAGGCTGCTGGTATCCCATGAGCCATAATGAATCACGAAGTCGCCTGAAACCCAGTGTGCAAACAGAGGCACGCCGGCATTACGAACAATTCCTGAATCCTGTGTTGGCGGGATGAACTTGTCCAATTGCAGTGGTTGTGCACTGAAGGAATAGATGTCGCTACCGAGGTGGGCATTTACGGCAGAGAGGAAAAGTGAATCGTTGCGAATCAGCCAGTCTCCGAAAGGAGCGGCTCCTGTGGGCTTGCCATCTGACATCACATCGAAATACCTCTGTGCATCGTTGCCAAACGGGAGCATCGCCAAAGGCAGCGAATTGGTCTTGCGTTCGAACAGACCCTCGTGGCTGTTGTAGGCGACCCGTTCGCGATCCATAGCACAGCGCGAGAAGAAGGCAACATACAGCCTGTATTGTTCCAGCATGTCGCGAGGAACTTCAGGACCTTGGATACCAGCATCAAACCGTTTCAAATCATCGTCGGAGATGAACGTGTTGCCGACGATTCTCCCATTCTTTAGGGTCAGGAACCTGTAGCCTTTGGTTTCCGCCTGCTTGAGCTCTTTTTTAGTAGTAGGCAGATATTTCAGCTTCAGGCAGCCCGAAAACCAATCGGTCAACACCATGTCGGGAGAGAAAGCCTGAGAGGAATCGATTGACGATATTTCGAAGAAGTCGGGCGTAACAACAGTGTCGATTCCTGATTCCGTCCACAGGTTTCCGAGACGGGTACGGTAACGCTTGGCCTCGACATTGCGGAGGTAGAGGGCGTCGTTGAGAATCTCGTATGTGGCGACATGGCCACGGTTGTTGTTCGAGCTCCAGAACGTGAACGGCGACGTTTTGCCAGAACACTGATAATAAACCATAAGCACAGATGGCACATACGGTTCGACAACCATGGCATAGCGGCGACCATTCCAAATAAGCGTGTCGGCATCCTGCTCTTTTTGGGCGGAAGAGAAGCCGCAGATTGCAATGAATAATATAAGAATCGACTTTTTCATGCAACTATAACGGGAAATCAATCTTATTATTGTCATAGTTGTGAAAGATTCGACCTGCATGAGAAAATGCGGGGCGGTTTTTTATTGTGCCGAGAAAAAATATTTCGTCAATCCAAATAAAAGTCGTACTTCTGCAGTCGCAAACAAACGAATAATGACTATATGATTTAGACGGAGATTTAGAATAAATACATATTGAGCGGACGCTCTTGTTCTCTTAGTGCTAAATCTGGAAAACTATTGCCAATGTGTGAGAATAAGGAAGCGGAAGTTCACGCGATTAGGCGTGATCCCTTTCGGCACTTATTTACACATGAGGTATTCCAGACACCAGCGGTAAAAATAAGCGACTACCAAAAAAAGAGTTTGCGCCTTTCTTGTTGCCCTTAATCATCGGCTTCCGGCTCAATGGCTGGAAGCCGAAATTTGTTTAATCATTATAAAACTGAAGAGGCAACAGGATAAAACTGCCAATTAGAGTTGGGTGTCAAGCAACACATTTGTCGCTGAAGAATGGTGTTTTAGAAAGTTCTGCTATGATGGTTATGTCTTCCTACACAAGTTGCATGACAAATCATATTACAGACAGATACTATCCTGTTTATTATGACGATGATTACCATTACTTCGCAAATGCATATACACTTTCTGATGCAAGTATTGTTGTAGTTGCAGGACTTTCGGACAATGCGCAATACTGGTTAGTCATGTACATGGAACATTCCACTACCAAAAGCGTTTCTTCTATTGATGTTTGTGAATTAATGAAATTGATGCAGAGTGTCTCGAGCACAACTCGCTTTTGCAGATGAGCATCCCGGTACAGTGGGGGGCTCTTTCTTTTGTATGGAAAGGTAATGTGGTCTGTTGCATTTTGTTATGGTTCCTAATTTGTTTCGGTAAGGTGAGACTGGGTGTCTCACATGGGTAGAACAGAGTATCCCATCGGGGTGAAACTGACAGTCTCATAGTGGTGAGACAAACGGGGATGATTAGGGGGTCGCGGCAAGGAGGGTTAAGGTTGGCGAGACTGTGCAGGCGAAAAATAGCCTCACAAAGAAACCCAATGAAACGCAACGCACACAATATTATTGCACAAACATACACAAAAAAAGGAGTCCCGTTTGGAACTCCTTATAAAAGATTGGCGGCGACCTACTTTTCCACAAACAAGTGCAGTATCATCGGCGATGTGAGGCTTAACTTCTCTGTTCGGAATGGGAAGAGGTGAACACTCACTCCATAGCCACCAAAAATAATGGTTTTGACTATCGGACAA
>JAFSKP010000006.1 GCA_017448905.1 Bacteroidales bacterium
ATTTCGAAGGCAGGGGCATCGTTGCATCCGCAAGTGTTGTTGCAGTGCAGGGCGCATTCCGAACAGGGTGTCAGCTCGCCGTGGAGACGTTGCTTTACCATGTCGCTCAGGCGGTTGCGGAGTGATGAGAGTTCTATCTTCTGCAACACCTCGTCGCAAAAGGCGTAGAGCAGCATTGTGCGGGCGGTGCGTTCGCTGATGCCACGGCTGCGGATGTAGAACATTGCCTGTTCGTCGATTTGGCCTGTTGTGCTGCCATGCGAGCATTTCACGTCGTCGTTGTAAATCTCGAGGAAAGGCTTGCTCTGCACTGTGGCCTTGTCGGTAAGCAGGATGTTGCGGTTGGTCTGGTAGGCCTCGGTTTTCGCGGCGCCGTCGCACACCAGCACATGTCCGTTGAAGAGGGCGTGGGCCGAGTCGTCCATGATGCCTTTGTAGAGTGCTTTGCTTTCGCAGCGGGGTTTGGCGTGGTCGATGAAGAGGTAGTTGTCGGCTTGTTGCTCCTTGTCGATGAGGTAGAGGCCGTTGGCTTCGACATGGCAGTGTTCGTCCGTCATGCGGACCTCTGTGTGGTTGCGGATGTGACCGCCGTTGAGCGTGATGGCACTTGTGTGGAGCTGCGCACCTTCATCCATCTGGATGTAGTTGTGGTTCAGCAGACCGCTCATGTCGTTCATGTTCTGTAGCTTGTAATGCTGCACCGTGGCTTCGAGGCCGCAAAAGATCTCGGTGACGTTGTTGCTCATGCTGCGGCTGTCGCCGATGCTGTCGTCGCACTGCAGGAGGGTGAGCGTGGCGCGGATGCCTACGACCACAAGGTTTCGCGACTGCACGAAGATGGGCTCTTTGCTGTCGATGATATTGACAATCTGGATTACGGGATTGTTATGGGTGCCATCGGGGATGTAGATGAATACTCCTTCCTCGTAGTTGTCGGTATTGAGCTTCTCGTAGGCGTTGTCGCTTTTGCGGCATTTGTCCAGGTATTGATCTATGAGGCCGGGACAAATGAGGCGTGCCTCAGAGAGTCTCCCGTAAGAGACACCGTCATAATCGACATGGTAGGGAGTGATGCAGCGGCCGTTGACGACAGTGATCTTTGTGGCGCTGAGGTTGGGAATGTTGCAGGGATAGTCTTTTTGCTGGATGTCACCCTCTCCGGGCAACTGCATGTCGTCGGGCATCATGCTGCCGAAGTCCACGTCGCGCCACACCTCGTTCTTGCGCATCGAGGCTTTGATGTCGCGGAATTGTTGTACCACGTCTGTCATTTTGCCGCCTCCAATTCTTTCTTAATCCATTCGTAGCCTTTGTCTTCCAGTTCGAGTGCGAGCTCCTTGGGGCCTGTCTTGACGATGCGACCTTCGTAGAGCACATGCACATAGTCGGGCACAATGTAGTCGAGCAGGCGCTGGTAGTGAGTAATGACCACGGTGGCGTTCTCGGGCGAGCGAAGCTGGTTGACGCCGTTGGCTACGATGCGGAGAGCGTCGATGTCGAGACCCGAGTCGGTCTCGTCGAGGATGGCGAGGGTGGGGTTGAGCATGGCCATCTGGAATATCTCGTTTTTCTTTTTCTCTCCGCCCGAGAAGCCTTCGTTCACCGAACGGTTGGCGAGGTTGGTTGTCATTTCGACAACCTTTTTCTTCTCTTCCATGAGCTTCAGGAACTCGCTGCCGCTGAGGGGGTCGAGGCCGCGGTACTTGCGTTGCTCGTTGACGGCGGTACGCATGAAGTTGGTGATGGTGACGCCCGGGATTTCAACAGGATACTGGAAGCCGAGGAAGATTCCCTCGTTGGCGCGTTGGTCGACGGGCATGTCGAGGATATTTTTGCCGTTGTAAATCACTTCGCCTTCGGTGACGGTATATTTGGGGTTGCCGGCAATGATGCCTGCCAGTGTGCTTTTACCGTTGCCGTTCGGTCCCATGATGGAATGGACTTCGCCTTTGTTTATCTCCAGGTTGATGCCTTTCAGGATTTCGCGTTCGCCGATTCTGGCGTGTAAATTACGTATCGAAAGCAATGCCATATATGTTGTTTTTATATTGATTATTTGTTGGTTATTGGAATGGTTGATGAAAAATGCAACGAACAAATTTACACAATTAATTTGTATTTCCACATATTTGTGCCAAGATGTTGACGCGAGGTTTGACATTGTCGGCAGAGCCTTCCTTTTTATTTTCACTGTTGCTTAATGGCCCAATAAAAAAAAATGTATATATTTGCAAAACCGATACCGGACGTGGGTTCCCATGTCACGATGTTGGATGTTAGGTTAATATACGTTTTTTGAAGTAGTAAAACACAACAATGAATGCTCCGATTGTCACATTGACTACCGACTGGGGTGACCGCGACCATTACGTCGCCATGGTCAAGGGGAAGCTGTACGGCACCATCCCCGGTGTGCGTGTGGTGGACTTGAGCCACAGTCAGGACTGGGGAAGTATGGCTGTAGCGTCGAAGATTGTGCAATATGGCTGCATGTCATTCCCGGCGGGTACGGTGCATATAATTGATTTCTGCGACGACTTGATGTCGAGAGCCGCCGGTCGCCAATATCGCCCGACGCCGTTGTTGGCCTTGTGCCGGGGGCATTTTTTCCTGTGCTGCAACCGCAAGTTGCTCGAGGTCTCGCTAGAGGCTGAATGCGACACTCTTGTGGCGTTGCCGCTGCCCCAGGGGGGGTGCTCGGATGTCTTTCTTGCGCACAGCCTTTTCTGTGACGTTGCCGCAAGCCTTATCGGCGGTGTACATCCTTCAGAGCTCGGCGATGCGGCATCTCCGTTGGCCCGCAGGGGCTTCCTGCAGGCTCAATACGACGGAAGTGTTGTCTCGGCGCGGCCGGGCAATATCGACCATTATGGCAATGTCACACTCAACCTCAGGTATGACGACTTTGAGCAGTACCGTGCTGGACGCAGTTTCCGTATGGAGCTTGAGTACCAGGTTGGTACTGTGGAACGTTTTCCATCGGTGACGGAGGTATGCAGAAACTATGGCAACGAAATCCAAGGTCGCCTGTTGCTCACCGTGTCGTCGTCAGGCCATCTCCAGCTAGCCATCAACCAAGGCTCTGTTGTACAGCTCCTGGGGGTCAACTATACGACAATCTGCCGTTTTGTTTTCCTATAAGGTAGGATGTAAAACATAAGACGAGAAAAATATTTTTTTTGTACAGAGGCAGAGCTCCTGTTGCATGGGTTGTACAAACGCTGGCCTTGACTGGTCACGCTTCCACGCTTCGTTTGTAGTGTCTGGCAATCTATTCCTTGATGAGTTGTTTTCCAGCAGAGCTCATCTCCGCTTCAATTGGCGGTGCAAAAGTACAAACTATTCCCGAGTAGGCCATCCTGCAATTTGACCCATACGCTCTTTTTTTTCAAAAGATTACTTGTCAAACTTTAGTAACGTATTAGTGGATAAAATGAAGGAAGCAAAGGTTCTTCTTTGCCTGTGCGAATTTTATAGTTATTGTATCCTTTGTTGATATTTGCGCCAGACTCGCTTTTAAATAGGTTTACGGCAGTGCTAAAATCAAACATTGAAAAAACCGAATACCTTAAATAATACATTGCGTTTTCAAAACAATCTCCATTCGCCGTGTTTGGATGAATTGTCTTACACGAGGAATTACCTGCTACACCCAAGCCTTTGCTAATGTAATATGATTCAGTCAAGCATGTACTAAAATATAAGCTTCAACCTCGTTATATATTGTGGCACCCCTTGGCCATTTCCAAATTGAAAAGCAAGGAATAGCTCATGCGATAAATTGAAGATATCGTTGTTGCCACCCTTTTTTGAAACCGATACATTCTCAATACCTATCGTAGCAGCCGCATCAGACCTGCTTGGCGATTCATTAGATATGAAATAATTGCCATCTGATCCGACCGGTACATCAATTAATTCCATACCCAAATCAGTACTGTACATTCCATTCAGAGACTTTATTTGTTGGCGAACTGCATCACCTCCTTGAAGCTCCATGTTAGGATTGTATTGAATGTTTGTACCATCCTCATCAACCAGCCAAATCGTTCTTCCGTCTGGATTCACCAGCTTCAATGGATTCCAGGCACAGTAGGCGTAGGGCGATAAGCTCGGGTACTTGTCCGACATGGGGTCTACGCTGAAGAACAGGCCGCTGAGGTCGCTGTCGTAGTAGCGGGCACCGAAGTAGGAGTAGCCGGTCTCGGGGTCGCGCTCCTTCCCGGTGAAAGTGAAGCGTTCGCTGTAGCCTGTTGTGCGCTGGTTGACGAAGGGTTCGCCGAAGGGGAGGTACTGGAGGTGTTGGACGGGAATGCCGTCCTTGTCGGTAATCCAGCTGACGGAGCCGAGGTGGTCGCCGTGGTAGAAGTAGGCTTCTTCCTCATGGTCGGTGCGTGTGAAGCGGCATTCAATGCTTCTCCAGAAGTCGCCGAGGTCTGTCTGGACCATGGCATCCAGCCTAAGCGGCACCTCCACGTCCGGGAGTTGCAGGAGAGCGTCATGCTCCGGGTCGGCGGCGTGGACGCAGCCGTTGCCGTTGGCCTCAAGCTCGCGTTCGGTGCTTGCGTCGGCACATTCCTGGAAAAGTTCGTCGGCTCTCACGGCTAGGGTGGCGTCGGGTATCACTGCCGTGAGGCCTCCGCCGCCAATGCGGGCGCAGAGGCGGTCGG
>JAFSKP010000043.1 GCA_017448905.1 Bacteroidales bacterium
GGTTTAAAGGTTTCTTTTGCTTATTATCAATAAAATAACTATCATTATTGTCGTAACTTATTTTTTAACTTTGCTATCTTGGAACAGGTAAGAGCAAAAAAACAGTTAGGGCAGCATTTCCTGACGGACGAGAGTATCGCCAAACGCATAGCCGGCAGCCTGACGGGGCGTAGTCGGTGTCTTATCGAGATAGGTCCCGGTATGGGAGTGCTGACCAAATACCTTATTGGTGACGAACGGTATTGTTTCGCTGCCGTCGAGCTTGACCGCGAGTCGGTGGACTATCTTGCAGTCCATTATCCGGAGTTGCGTGTCATAGAGGGCGACTTCCTGCGGCTCGATTTGAAGAGTTTGTTTTCGGGAGACAATGTAATGAATCGGCAACTGCGTCCCGCAGTTGGTCCCAATGCAACAACTCAACAACTCAACAACTCAACAACTCAACAAATATCCATCATTGGCAATTTCCCGTACAATATTTCGTCGCAGATACTGTTCCGCGTTTTTGAGAACCGCGACATGGTGCCTGAGGTAGTGGGGATGTTCCAGAAGGAGGTGGCGGAGCGAGTTGCGGCAGGTCCCGGCAGCAAGACCTACGGAATCCTCAGTGTCTTGCTTTCGGCATTCTATGATATTGAGTATCTGTTTACTGTTTCAGAGCATGTCTTTAATCCGCCGCCGAAGGTGAAGTCGGCAGTTATCCGCTTGAAACGCAATGAGGTGCAGAAACTGGACTGCGACGAAAAGCTGTTTCTTCAGGTGGTGAAGACCGCCTTCAACCAACGCCGCAAGACGCTTCGCAATGCCTTGAAGCCGCTGGACTGTCCGCTGGATGGCATCGAGGCAGAGCTTCTCGCCAAGCGTGCTGAACAGCTGTCGGTAGAAGATTTTGTCGGGATAACGAGGACGTTGGGCGAGGGGAGGTTGTAGGCGAGGTAGGCGAGGTAGGCGAGGTAGGCGAGGTAGGCGGAGTAGGCGGAGTAGGCGGAGTAGGCGAGGTAGGCGGAGTAGGTGAGGTAGGCGGAGTAGGCGAGGTAGGCGGAGTAGGCGAGGTAGGCGAGGTAGGCGGAGTAGGCGGAGTTATATGAAAGGCGGTCGATTAACAAATAAGTAAAATATTCATTCTGATGTCACTAATAGAATTTATTATTCTTGCTATTGCGCTTTCATTCGAGGCACTTGTCGTTATGCACGGCTGTGCGCTCAAGAATAAGATACCGTTGACAAAAGGCATGGCCGAGTCGGTCTTGGTGGCACTCGTCAACGCGGTTCTTCTCATTGTCGGTATATGGATTGGCTCGAAGCTGAAATTCACCCCTTCGGGCATAGACCCTGAGACTTCCAGTACAGGGAGTCTGTTGGCAGATACTGACGGACTTGTCTATCTGGGTCTTTTGATTCTTGTGGCCGTAAGGCTGCTTTTCCGCAGTGGCAGAAAGAGTCGTCAGGTGCAGCCGTACGACATAAGCCGCTACAGTACAGCACTTCTGCTTGGCGTAGCGTTGGGAATCAACACACTCATCGTTGGACTTGCTGTCGGTTTCCGTCCTGTGATGTCGAACCTGTGGGCCGCTTCTGTTCCGCTGTTCGTTATCATGACCCTGATGGCGTTCCTTGGCGTGATGCTAGGGCGTAGCGGCAAGGAAATCCGTGCCCGCCGCTACACACTTTTTGCAGTTCTCTTCCTCCTCGCTTTCGCCCTCAAAGGAGCTTTCTGGGGTTGAGAAATAGAAAGGCCGCGAAAATTTGGGAAACCATTCTGCGGCCTTTTTTGTATTAACCGTTTTTTTTCGCTAATCGCCGATTACTTGTTTTTGCGCTGGCAATCTTTTGGGGTTACGCAGGTACCGCTGGCGCGGCAGACAAGAATCTTTTCCTCCAGCACGTCGGCTGCGCTGTCGCTGATGTCGGGGCGGGTCTTGATGACCTTGTAGGCCTCGAAGCTCATCTTGCGGCTGGTGTTGCCGACATGTGTGATTTCGCCGTAGGCTTCGATATAGTCGCCGGCATAGACGGGAGCCTTGAATTCGACCATGTCGTATGCACAGAAGAGACCTTCATCGCCGTCTTGGATGATAAGGAGTTCGGTGGCGACGTCGCCAAAGAGGTGAAGCATGTGTGCGCCGTCGACGAGGTTTCCGCCGTAGTGTGCGTCCTTGGCGCTCATACGGACGCGAAGCATTGATTTAACTGCCATAATTGTTTGTATTTTTATTGTTTATATGTTGAATTGTTTGTTTCTTTATTATCAGTTGGCATCGGTCATCAGGTCTTTGCGACCAATAAGACTGAAGATGGCGATGTCGTTGTCTTCATTGAGGATACGCAGTGAGCGCAGAATCTCATTGATGGTAGAGCCGCTAGTAGCTACGTCGTCGATAATCAACATATTTTGGTTGCGGATACTGGCGTACAGCTCCTCGTCGGCTTTGCTGTCGAATCAAAGGAATTGCATCATATCGAATGAGATATTTGCAGGCAACGCTTTCACCAGCTCCGTCTTGCGCAGCGTGGGCTGGGCAAAGCGGTAGATATAGCGCAACATAATATCCTCCGCTCCGTCGTGCTCAAAATCAAACACAAACCGCTGCAACACGCTGTCGTAAGTGATACCCATAACCCTGTTTATTTTTTTGCAAAGATACACATTTTCTTCGGATTGGGGAAATATATTTTGCTTGATGGATTATTATTCGTAGTTTTGCAGCATCTTTGGAGTGCAGGCGGCTCGCCTGCAACTTCAACAATAACAGACAATAACAAAGTTGTTATATAGAAGACAATAACAAAGTTGTTATATAGAAGCGAAAATAAAACGATGTACCGTGTAACTCAGGCACGGCTTCCAACACTCATTCTTCCTTTATGAAAGCCCGATAGTTGTCGGGATTGACCACCAAGAATGTGTGGTTGGGGTAGTTCTTGGCGAAAGTGTCGGTCAGGCGAGGCTGCTTGGTGACGCTCCACTTGAACTCGTAGGCATGCAACACTCCGTCGTAGTCCTCGATATAGTCCACCTCCTGTTGCTGTTGTGTACGCCAGAAATAGCTCTTGCCGTGGAACGCGGTGTAGGCGTTGTGTTTCATCCGCTCGCAGATGATGTAGTTCTCCCACAGGGCGCTGGTGTCCGTGCGGAGTGCCAACGGCTTGTAGTCGCCGAGTAGGGCGTTGCGCACACCGTTGTCGTAGAAGTATATTTTGCGGCTTTTCTTCAATTCGGAGCGCACATTACGGCTGAACGACCGCAGGTGGAAAAGCACGTATGACTTCTCCAGCAGGTCGATATACCGTTGCACGGTGATGGAATTCAGACCGAGCAGTCGCCCCAATTCGTTGAACGACACCTCACTGCCTACCTGTAGTGCCAAAGCCTGGAGCAGTTGCTCAATGACTTCCGGCTTGCGTACATCCTGGAACGAGAAGATGTCTTTGTAGAGATAGCTGCTCACGAGGTTGGTCAGCGTTTCGCGCTCCTCGCCCGGCAGGTTGACAACCTCGGGATATGAACCATATATCAGTCTGCGTTCCAGCAGTCTGCGTTCTTCTTGTGCTCCGTTCTCATTGATTAACTCCTCTACCGAAAAGGGAAAAAGCACATACTCGTACTTGCGGCCGGTCAGCGGTTCGTTGATCGAGTTGGACAGTTCGATGGCAGAAGAGCCCGTAGCTACCACCTGCTTCTCGGGGAAGTTGTCAATCAGTAGTTTCAACGTGATGCCGATATTCTGTACACGTTGAGCCTCGTCGATAAAGACAATATCGTATCCTGACGTCTCTGCCCCCAGCATGGTAGAGGTCGGTTCTGCCAGTCTGCGCCGCACATCCGGCTCGTCGCAGTTCCATACCAGTACCTTGCGGTCCATGTCTGCTGCCAGCATCCTCAACAACGTGGTTTTTCCCACCTGCCGGGGTCCAACGATAATGACAGCCTTCCCACGGAAGAACTTTTATTTGATAGTATTAAAAATCAACCGATTGACCATGTATTTTTGCTTATTATTCTCAATGCAAATATACGATTTTTTTGAATGTAATCAAAAATTCTTATAATTATTCTATGTTATATTCGAAAAAAGCGTCTGTTTTCAATGCCGTTTCCACGGCATGATGATAGTATTTTTTACCGGATGGATTATTATTCGTAATCTTGCAATCGGATTATGAGCATAGTATAAACGAAAAATAATGCTGATGAAGCGTGGTGCAAAGTTTAGTATGACATCATAATCTCAACAGAGTAAAATTATAATTCAAAACAGTTACTAAGCAAAGAAAAAAAGTGTTTAGCGCGCTAAACACTTTTTTTAGAGTAAAGGATGCGTTGTCCAATTATTTCTTGATGATGAAGTCGACGAATATGCCGGGGGTCTTGACGTTCTCGGGGGCGATGGCGCCTGCGGGGACGATTTCCTGGGGTTCGACGATGACCATGTCGGCTGCGGTAGCCATCATGGGGCTGAAGTTCTGCGAGGTGCCTTTGTAGACCAGGTTGCCGGTTTCGTCGGCGATGTTGGCGCCGATGATGGCGACGTCGGCGTGGACGGGTTTTTCGAGGAGGTATTCCTTGCCGTCGACGGTGATTTTCTCTTTGCCGTTCTCGACGATGGTGCCGAGGCCGGTCTGTGTCAGCACGCCGCCGAGGCCTGCGCCGGCAGCGCGGATCTGCTCGGCGAGGGTGCCCTGGGGCTGGAGGGTGACGTCGAGTTCGCCGGCGTTCATCTGGTCGATGGTGTTGTTGTTGGTGCCGATATGGGTGGCGATGAGCTTCTTGACCTGGTGGTTGGTGATGAGCTTGCCGACGCCCACTTCGGGATATGCGGTGTCGTTGCAGATGATAGTCAAGTCTTTGACACCCTTCTCGACGAGGGCGTCGATAAGGGCTATGGGGTTGCCAACTCCGAGGAAACCGCCGACCATGACGGTCATTCCGTCCTTGATTTTTTCAGCAGCCTGCTGAACGGTAACGAATTTGTTCATAATTATTATTGTTAGTATTGTTAAACTCAAATCAAAATCAAGTGAATATCAACAGTTTTTCGTATCGGAGAAACTGTTGTTACCCACGTTGTTTGCAGGTGCAAAGATATGATTTTTTTTTGAGACGAAAAATAATTTTTGTGGTATGACGTTAAATAAGTAATTTTGCATCGCGAAACAACAGTCATATCATGAGAAGAATTGTTTTTTTTGCAGGGTTTCTGCTTCTTAATATCAGCCTGTTAAAGGCACAGGATTATATTGTGCCCGAAGAGACGTGGTACCACACTGAGGTGCTTGGCAGCAACTACCACGGCTATGTTTTCAACAAGGATTGGGGAGTCGATGTCATGGTTGAGAACCAGGATGGCCGTTTCACGCCCGAGGATATCGACGTGGCGAAAGCGGAGAAACTGATGCAGAAAAAGCTTGCATTCCTCAACCGGAACCATGAAAACCAGGAGGGCATGTGTCCGATTATCGATGAGCACATCCGCAAATACACTCGCCAGTATGTGGGCTTTACCGATGTCAATGGAGCCAAGATAGTGTGGATCAATGCTGTGTGGGACGAGAATGCAGACAAGCTGCTATCGAAAGACATAGTACGTGCCACAGGAGGATGCGGACGCTATTGGAGCATAAAGGTCAACCTGGACACGGAGAAGGTCTACGGACTTGAGGTCAATGAGTCGGGCGAAATCAAATACATTCCGCGGGTGAAGAAGCCCGGTCCGCGTATCAGCAAGCCCAAGAACGACCGCAAAGTTCAGCGTATCCGCAAGACAGGCATCATGCACAATCCAGACGAGGTAACTTTTTGAATGGTTGAGTGTTGAGCGGTAGTTATTTGGCTATTTGATATGAAGCGTATTTGTTATTCAACTTTGGGTTTTCAGTTGTCTTCTTTTTTTGAGAAGGCGTTTATTCTCAAATTTTTGCGTTTTTGTGTAGTGGGTGTTTCAGGGACGTTCATCGACTTCGGGTTGACATGGTTGTGCAAGGAGAAGTTCAAGGTGCCGAAGTTTGTTGCCAACGCCATAGGATTTGTCGTTGCAGCAACGAGCAACTACATCCTGAACCGTGTGTGGACCTGGCAGAGTACCGACGAGCATGTGGGGGTGGAGTATGTCAAGTTTTTCGCTGTCTCGCTTATCGGTTTGGGACTGAATACACTGATTCTGTATCTGCTTCATGAGAAGATGAAGTTGGGGTTCTATATATCCAAAGTCTTTGCCACGGGAGTGGTGATGCTTTGGAACTTCTTTGCCAACAATTTCTTCACTTTTGCATCAGTTCTTTAACGATATGAAATACATAAAATACATTCTTGTTGTTTCTTTGTTTGGAGTTCATTTTCCGGTTTTATTTGCCCAGCCCTTGAAGCCCCGTCCGGATGCGTTTCCGCCTGTGGCGGAGAACTATGGTGCAAAGGCTGTGCAGATGGCCGCCACGGTGGAGGAGATGTCCGGCTGGGACCGCTACCCGACGTACGAGACATACGTGGCGATGATGCAAGGCTGGGCAGAGCAGTATCCGACACTCTGCAGGCTCGATACCATAGGCACCTCCGTCAACGGGCGTCTGATTCTCTGCATGATAATCAAAGGAGAGGAGTCAAGCCAGAGCCAGCGTCCAGAGTTTTTCTACTCCTCCACGATGCATGGAGACGAAGTGACAGGCTACGTGATGATGCTGCGTCTGATAGACACGCTCTTGAGCGGATATGGCAGCAACCAGCAATATACCGACCTCATAAACAGTGTCGACATCTATATCAACCCCCTTGCCAACCCCGACGGGACTTACCGTCGCGGCAACAGCACAGTGCAAGGGTCGGTGCGTTACAATGCCAACAATGTAGACCTCAACCGAAACTATCCGGACCCCTTCGGGACGGCACCCCTGAACCCGCAGCAGCAGGAGAACACGGCGATGATAGACTATTTCACGAATCACCATTTCCGTCTCAGTGCCAACCTCCACGGAGGCAGCGAGGTGATGAACTATCCGTGGGACAGTTTCACCAGCCGCCAGCGTCCGCACCCGGACCGCGACTGGTGGATAGAGGTTTCCCGTCGATTTGTGGACACCAGCCGCATGTACAGCAGGAGCTGTTTCCGGGATGTGACAACGGAAGGCTATATAGAGGGCGGCGACTGGTATGTGATATCGAATGGGCGGCAGGATTATGTGAACTACTACCACGATTGTCGTGAGATGACCATGGAGATCTCGTCGGTCAAGACCCTCTCCAGCGACCAGCTTCCCGCCTATTGGCGGTTCTTGCAGCATTCGTTTGTCAACTATATCGGGGAGATTTTCACCTTTTACACACCCGACGACCCGGTGGGAATAGACGCTGTCGGCAGCAAGGCCATTACGATGCAGGTGTTTCCAAACCCTGCTGGCGACAGGGCTTTCCTAAGGGAGCCAATGTCCATGGAATCAGTGCTGTATGATATGAAAGGAATGGAAGTGCAGCGAATTCCGGCAGGCCAGAAGGTGATAGACCTCACGACGCTTCCAAGCGGTCTGTATCTGCTTCGCTGTGGAACTGCCACCACCAAGCTCATCAGGCAGTGACACGCTACCGACATCTCTCAGTTGCGGTTCCCGTTCTTGCCGAGTTCGAGAATCTTCCGTCGCTCTTTGAATCGCTGGAAAGTCAGACTTTCAGCGATTTTGATGTTTATATATGCGTCAACAACCGTGAGAGTTGGTCGTGCAGTATGAGCGAGAGGGAGCAGGCAATGTATCATGACAACCAGAAGTCAATAGAGTGGTTGCGAAGGCATAGGGAGCATTGTCCGAACCTGCACATCCTCGACTATTCATCGCCGACGAAAGGGTGGGCAGGCAAGAGCGGCGGAGTCGGGTGGGCAAGAAAGGTGTTGCTTGACGCTATTGCGACGGAACACGACGAAGATGAGCTTGTTGTAAGCCTCGATGCCGACACGGGATTTGAGGCGGGCTATTTCGAGACGGTGCTGTCGGTGATGAACAGGCAGTCCGACGGCAGCTGTCTGGCCGTTCCATATTACCATCCGCTGTCGGGTGACGAGACGTGCGACCGTGCCATGCTGCGATATGAGGCATATATGCGCTACTATTTTGTCAACCTGTTTGGAATAAGGCAGTTGGTTCCCTCTTTCCCGTATGTTTTCACTGCTCTTGGCAGCGCCATGGTATTCCCGCTATGGGCATACGGCAGGCTGGGAGGAATCACACCCCTGCAGGGAGGCGAGGACTTCTACCTTATGCAGAAGTTTGCAAAGACCGGGAAGGTGTTGCTTTCATGTAATGAGGTGGTTAAACCGCAAGGAAGAGCATCGATGCGTGTTCCTTTCGGAACGGGGCCGGCAATAGCCAAAGGTGTCGATAGCATGGATGATGGCTACCCGTTTTATCCAATGGAGGCCTTTGAGGCAGTCGCTGCGACATTCTCTCTTTTCCCGTCGCTGTACGATGGCGACGTGGAGACGCCTATGACAGCTTTCCTGTGTAGCCAGTTGAAGACCAGTGGTCTGTGGCAGCCCCTGCGCCGCAATTTCAAGACCAGGGAGCATTTCGTCCATGCCTGTCAGGAACGGGTGGATGGGCTGCGAATCCTGCAGTACTTGAGATACAGTCGCGAGCGGATGTCGGAAGACTGCACCTCGCCGGAGGAGGAGTTCGGGCGTTTCTGTAACAGACATGGAATCAGCCTTCCAAGCGGATTCGGTTTTCGCCACTCGCCGATAGAGACCATCGATTCTTTGCGCGACGCGCTTTTCGGACTCGAGATGTCGTTACGCTCTCAATGTTGAGGTGTTTTTTCAATTCCAAATGATATGAGCCATAGAAGAATACTTTTTTTTGTTGCATTGGCGGTACTGCAGATAATGCCATGCAACGCCCAGCAGACGAGGCGAGTCCTTTTTGTCGGCAACAGCTACACCTATGTCAACGACCTTCCGCAGATGGTTGCCAACATGGCTGCCAGTGTCGGCGACCAGCTTGTCCATACGAGCAGCACGCCGGGGGGATGCACGTTCCAGCAGCATTGCATAAACCAGTCGATGACCCTCATTCGGCAAGGCGGATGGGATGCTGTTGTCCTACAGGAGCAGAGCCAGTTGCCCAGCTTCCCGCAGGAACAGGTAGAGGTAGAGGTCTTTCCCTTTGCGGCACAACTTGTTGATTCCATCTATTCATCGTCGCCTTGCGCCGAGCCGATATTCTATATGACCTGGGGTCGACGCGACGGCGACCAGGACAATGCCCCCTACTTCCCCGTGCTGGGCAGCTACGAGGGCATGGACAGCATGCTCTGTCAGCGATACATGCAGATGGCTGCCGACAATGACGCTTCGCTGTGTCCTGTGGGGCGTGTCTGGCGAAAGCTGCGCGCGGAGCATCCCGACATCAACCTCTATGCCGACGACGGAAGCCATCCGTCGCTTGCCGGCACATACGCGGCAGCATGCGCGTTCTATGCGGTTCTGTTTCACCATGATCCCGCCGACCTCACCTTCGGTGGCGAAGTGGCTGACGACGATGCACGAACCATACGCGCTGCGGCATCAGAGGTGGTATGGTCGTCGGACGATTCGCAGCCGCAAAGCCAATGGATTCGGCCACAGCCATATTCCGCTGTGCAGTTTGTTGAACAGGTAGACAGCGTGGCATCCTTTCGGAACAACTCGATGCATGCCGACAGCCTTTTGTGGTCGTTCGGTGATGGAACGACTCTCGCGACGGGCGGCGACATCGACGCGGTGTCGCACCCCTACGCCGACACGGGCAGCTACACGGTGACAGTCGTGGCCTCACGCCATTGCATGTGCGATACTGCCTCGATACTGATTCGGATACTTGCCTCTGACACCACCGTTGTCGACCCTCTTGGAATCGGCAGCAGGAGACATGACGACTGCGAGACGCAGCCCTTGGTATTCCCTACGGTCACGTCGGGGAAGGTGAATATTGCAACAACTTCAGCATCATGCGTTGACGTGACGCTGTTGACGCCACATGGCGAGGCCGTCATCAAGGATCGGCTGTGCGGTACAGGCAGCCTGGACTTGACACCCTTTTCCGCGGGCATCTACCTGCTCATGCTCAGGCAGGACGGGAAGACTACAATCCGTAAGGTGGTGAGGCTATGAGTCTTACCGTGCATCTGTACCGCAATCATGGCCATAAACAATAATGCATTTAAACAATAAAACGAATGTTATGAACTGGAAAGAGATACCTGCAGACGAGTTGCTTGACAAAATCAATGACAAGACAGACCGCGAAAGAGAAACCATCCTCAACGACTATCTTTGCGAAAAGAAAGACTATCTGGAGACCGAACCGTCGAGGCTGTTGCCTTTGCTGGAGAGTATGCTGCAGCTGAAGGAGCAGTTCGCAGCCGAAGAGACCCGGGGAAGCGAAGACTATGAGATATACGCCAACGACTGCGTCTTCCTGTGTGCATGGATAGCAAGGCTGCATCTGGGTGCGTTCAATGACGAGGAGAAGTGCAACAGTTATATTGAGAAAGCCAACTCATACCTAGAGACATACACAGGGGAATATGTCGATGAAATGCGAGACGACAACAAAAGAGAGATTGACAAGTTGGTTGAGAAGATAGAGGCAAGCCATAAGGAACCGGACGAAGAAGAAGAGGAAGAGACACTTGTCGGAATGCCGGAAAAGTTTGCCGATCACATCAAGCTGTTGGACATGAAGCATGAGTATAAGGTGCTTGTCAACACTAATGTAGGACATTCACGCCGTCTTGGTTACGTCTTGACGGGCAACCGCGGTACCGGCAAAAGGACAGCGGCGGAGGCATTATACAAGAGGCTTTCCTATCTGGCGCCCAACGATCACACCAATTTGAAGGAGATCTCTGCCGCCCAGCTTTTCGACCCCACAAATGGGTTTTCAGGCATCAACAGTCTTATTGAGGAGAACCGTCACCGTCTCATATACATAAGGGACGCCGAAGACCTGAGCATGAAAGGACTCCTCTCGCAGACGGGCATCGAGATACTTGCCTCCAAGATCAAGTCGGAGCCTACAGTCACCGTTATTCTTTCCGGTCGTAGGGATGAAGTGTTGCAACTGGTCAATTCGTGTCCGGCTGCAAACGAGTACTTTGCCTATAGATTCCATTTTGAGGATCTGGAGCCCGACGCACTCACGGATATAGCCGTGAAGTATGCCTCCAAGAATGGCTACAGCTTTGCAGACGATGCCCGGAAAGCACTCCAGAACTATTTCAGCTACGAGTACAAGGTGCGCGGTGGCGAGTTCGGCAACGTGCGTCTGGTGCATCATGTCATTGACGACCTGATACTGCCGTCGGTCATCCGCCGTGTGGTGAGCGACAAGCAGCTTGAGAAAGACAAGGAACGAGCCACGATCATCACCGTCGACGACATACCGAAGATGCGGCATCGCGACCCGGGAAGGGCCATTGAGAAGCTGGAGTCGCTGGTGGGGCTTGAGAACATCAAGCAAAGCGTCATGGCCCATGCCAGCCTCGTGAACCTGAACAACAGGCGAATGGAGCTGGGCCTTTTCAACCACATGCCGCCGATGCACATGGTGTTCACCGGCAACCCCGGCACGGGCAAGACCACTGTTGCGGAGCTTATCGGCGAGATATATTACGGCATGGGGGTGCTGTCGTCGGGACATCTCGTGGAGGTGGACCGCTCCAAGCTGGTGGGCCAGTATATCGGCGACACGGAGAAGAACACGCTCAACGCCATCAAGAGTGCCGCCGGCGGTGTGCTTTTCATCGACGAGGCATACAACCTCTTCACCAACGACCCCGACCGGCGCGACTTCGGCATGCGAGTCATCGAGACACTGCTCACCTACCTCAGCCTGGAGAAGACCAACATGATAGTCATCCTTGCCGGCTACACCATCGAGATGGAGCACTTGCTGCAGTCGAATCCCGGCCTCAAGTCGCGATTCTCGTACATCTTCCATTTCAACGACTACACGCCTGAGCAGCTGATGAAGATCGGCGGTTTTGTCATAAAGAAGGAAAACTACGAGATTACCGCTGAGGCCGAGAAGAAGCTGACGCAGTACGTCATCAACGCCTACAGCAACAAGGACGAGCATTTCGGCAACGGACGTTTCATCACCAGACTATTGACGACAAAGATTATTCCCAATGTCAGCAACCGTCTCTACAAGATGGACCCTGCCGACATCAGCCGGGAGGACCTTGTCACCATCACCGAGGCCGACATACCGGAGCTGGACGAGTCGCGCAGCCTGCAAATATGGGATTCGGCCATCATCGACGACGCTTTGGACCAGCTGAACGAGCTGGCAGGGCTGAAGCATGTGAAGAAGGCGTTGAACGAGTATGTCGTCATGCTGCGAGCCAACCATATCCACAAGATAGCCACAGCCAGGAACCAGATGACCTGGCATTTCCTTGGGAACACCGGGACGGGCAAAAGCACCGTGGCGGAAATCCTTTGCCGCATCATGCAGGGGGCGGGGCTGCTGCCCACCAACCATTTCAGCATATTGAATATCGAGGAGTTCGCCAACGCGGGCAACCCGATGGCCATAGTCGAGAAGGCGCTCCTGAAGGCCTCTGACGGCATGCTGTTTCTCGACCTCGACTCGCCCAACTACAAGAACTACAATGTCGATTTCCTGCAGTTCTGGATTGAGAACAAGCGTAAGGAGCTGAATATGAATCTTGCCGTTGTCATTGCCCGCACCAACGACAACAGCGATGCCGTGGCACGCAACCTGATCCAGCACGGCGTGGTGCCGTCGAACCACATCATGGTGTTCGAGGACTTCACCATGGCAGAGCTGATGGATGTCTTCGTCTACCTGTTGAAGCGGCAGTTTGGACTTGACATTGCCGACGATGCCAGGGCCGCCATCGAGGGCTGCATAGAGCAGCTGTACCGCAACCGCCAGCTTTTCGCGGTCAACGCCCGCACCATGCAGCTCTTGGCCAGCACCGTGGCCCAGATAGCTCAGCTGCGTATCTTCAAAGAAGAGACCGGTATCTGCGACATGGTGATCAAGGCCGACACCGACCGCCTGGAATGGAGCGACGAATCGCTACCCTACCGCAGGATAGGTTTCTGAACCTTCCTGTCAGTCCGTATTTCTTCTTGATTGAGTCCAGCACTCCGTCGCCAAGGCTCTCTGCCTTCCGCGACGGATTTAAGCACATTGGGTCGACCAGACCCGAGAACCTCCACCTGCTGCTGCCGGAAGAGTGGACTGAATAGCCCAAAGGAAAAATCACAGAAATTTAATCAACAACCAATGTTGACCGCCCGCCGGACGTGCCATCCTCCCATGGCATTATCCAGCACGGCGTTCACCGTAAACTTACGATTGTTTGGGAACTACTAACGTCGCCCCTCTACGCGAGCCACTGGGGTTTGGAACGAATATCGGGGCTGCTACGCACATTGCCCCTCTACGCGAGCCACTGGGGTTTGGAACGAATATCGGGGCTGCTACGCACATTGCCCCTCTACGCGAGCCACTGGCTCTTGTACCCCCTGGGGGAATCGAACCCTCATTTAAAGTTTAGGAAACTTCCGTTCTATCCGTTGAACTAAGGAGGCAGAAAGAATTTGTTAATTTGTTAATTTGTTAATTTGTTAATTCGTCAATTTGTTAATTCGTTACATTATACGTGAAAATGCTATTTTTGTTTCATTCGTTGTTTGACGGTTATTGCGGAGGAGTTAAGCATTTTGAAGAGTTCTTCAATTTGTGTTTTCATTCGTCTGTGTCTCTTTTCGTCAATGTATTTGCTGTCGTGCTGGAAATCAAGCCAAAAGTAGGTCTCGTTAGCTTCTTTCAGGGAAATGGATACCTTGTGGATGAAATCCTGTGGACTCTCGGCACAAACGGCTTCACAATAGTTGGCGCCAATGCTTGTACCGGATTAGAGTATCTGTTTGGACATCACATATTCCCCTTTGTCGCGAAGCTCATTGCACAAGGCTATCACGTCCAAAGCAAAGGCTTTGCTCTTGTCGTATATTATTCCTTGCACCCTCATGACTTGCTAATTAACGAATTAACGATGACTTACAAATTAACGAATTAACACATTCACGAATTCTAAAGTTTGCGTTTCACTTCAATCACTTCGTAAGCTTCGACAATGTCGCCGACCTTGATGTCGTTAAAGTTCTCAATGTTGAGGCCGCAGTCCTGACCGCTGACAACCTCCTTGACATCGTCCTTGAAACGTTTGAGCGATGCCAGTCGACCGGTGTAGACCACGATGCCGTCGCGGATGATGCGGATGTTGCTCTGGCGAGTGATCTTGCCGTCGAGACACATACAGCCGGCAATGGTGCCCACTTTCGAGATCTTGAATGTCTCGCGGATTTCGAGGTTGGCGACAATCTTCTCCTGTGTGTCGGGGGCTAGCATACCCTCGATGGCATCCTTGAGCTCGTTGATGGCGTCGTAGATGATGCTGTAGAGGCGTATGTCGATATGCTCTGTCTCGGCCATCTTGCGTGCTCCGACGGAGGGTCGCACTTGGAATCCGATGATGATGGCATCGGCGGTCATTGCCAGCATGACGTCGTTCTCCGAAATCTGACCCACGGCCTTGTGGATGACGTTGACTTGAACCTCCTCGTTGCCGAGCTTGAGGAGCGAGTCGCTGAGAGCCTCGACCGAGCCGTCCACATCGCCCTTGACGATGACGTTGAGCTCCTTGAAGTTGCCGAGGGCGCGGCGACGACCGATTTCCTCGAGGGTGAGGTGGGTCTGGGTGCGGATGCCTTGCTCGCGCTGCAGCTGGGTGCGCTTGGCGGCGATGTCCTTGGCCTCCTTCTCGTTCTCCATAACGTTGAAGGTGTCGCCGGCCTGGCAGGCGCCGGTGAGTCCCAGAAGGAGTACGGGTTGTGAGGGTCCAGCGGAGGTGACCTCTTGGTTGCGTTCGTTGTACATGGCACGCACGCGGCCGGCGATGGCTCCTGCCACGATGGGATCGCCCTTGCGTATGGTGCCGTCTTCGACGAGGATTTTGGCCACATAGCCGCGTCCCTTGTCAAGGGTGCTCTCGATGACCGTTCCCTTCGCACGCTTGTTGGGGTTGCCCTTCAGCTCCATGATGTCGGCCTGAAGGATGACCTTTTCCAGCAGTTCCTCGACGTTGATGCCTTTCTTGGCACTGATGTCCTGGCTCTGGTATTTGCCGCCCCACTCCTCGACAAGGAGGTTCATGTTGGCTAGTTCGGTCTTGATGCGGTCGGGGTCGGCACCGGGTTTGTCAATCTTATTGATGGCGAAGACGATAGGCACACCGGCCGACTGTGCATGGTTGATGGCCTCTACTGTCTGGGGCATGATTTTGTCGTCGGCGGCGATGACGATGATGGCTATATCGGTCATCTTTGCACCGCGGGCACGCATGGCGGTGAAGGCCTCGTGGCCGGGCGTGTCGAGGAAGGTTATTTTGCGTCCGTCAGCCGTTGTCACTTCGTAGGCACCGATGTGCTGTGTGATGCCGCCAGCCTCGCCAGCGATGACGTTGGTCTTGCGTATGTAGTCGAGCAGCGAGGTCTTGCCGTGGTCGACGTGACCCATGACGGTGACAATGGGGTTGCGGGGTACGAGGTCTTCGGGTCGGTCGGTTTCCTCAATCTGGTGCAGGGTGTTGACCACATCCTCTGATGCGAAGTCGACTTCGAAACCGAACTCGTCGGCGATGAGTTTTATGGTCTCGGCGTCGAGACGTTGGTTGATGCTGACGAAAATGCCTACGGACATGCAGGTGGCGATAATCTGCGTCACGGGGATGTTCATCATTGTTGCCAGTTCATTGGCGGTGACGAACTCGGTGACTTGCAGGGTCTTCTGGTTCTCCATCTCGCGCATCTGCTCCTCCTCGATATGCTGGTGGACTTTATGTCGTTTCTCGCGGTTGTGCTTGGAGGTCTTGGACTTGCCCATAGGGCTGAGCCGCGCCAAGGTCTCCTTGATTTGCTTCTCTATCTCGGCGTCGTCGACTTCCACTTTCTTCTTTTCGTTGCCTTTGCTCTTCTTGTTCTTTTCGCTCTTCTTGTCCTTGCCTTTGGACTGCTGCTTGTTGCCATCGGACGACTTGGCACCGGCCTGTACAGCGGCATCGTCGACTTTTACGCCTTCTTTCTTGATGCGTTTGCGTTTTTTCTTCTTCTCATCTTCGCGGCCCTTGCCTTTCGGCTTGTCGAACTGGGTGAGGTCGATTTTGGAGACTACCTTGGGACCTTCGAGCTTCTGATACTGTGTCTCGATAAACTCGATCTCTTTCTCCTGGGTCTTTTCGGGTTGGGGCTGGACGGCAGGTTGGGGCTGGACTGTAGGTTGGGGCTGGACTGCAGGTTGGGGCTGCCGGTTGGCATTCTCGTCCTTCTTGTTGGCTTTCTTCTTTTCGTTGTCGCCCTTTTTCTTCTGTTGGCGCTCTTCGCGTTCTGTCTTGCCCGACTTGCCTGGACGCATGCGCTGGTTTATGGACGAGAGGTCAATCTTGTCGATGATGCGCACTTCGGCATCGAATGCGTTTTTGCCCTCTTTGGTACCGGCAACCGAAGAACGCAACACCTTGGTTTCGAACTTGGTCTCCTCGGGCTCTACTGTCTCGGGGCCGGCTTCGGGTTCGGGCGCTAGGGGTTCTGTGCTTGGTTCTTCTGCTGGCTCTTTTGCCGGCTCTTCTTTCTTTTCCTCGTCCTTTGGTTGGATTGGGGAATCGGTTTTTGGTTCCGCGACGATTTTGCTCTTCGTCGTATTGAAGTTTTTAATGATAATCTCGTCGTTATAGTCCGACGCATCGTCAATGCCAGAAGTGTTTGTGGCTTCGATGGTTACGCTGCTTCCCGTCGAAATCTCGATACGGTCGGCAATTTCCTTCACCTGGCGCTCGTTCTGGAACGCGGTGGCCAACAAAGCATACTGTTCTGGCGTGAGGCGGGCATTAGGGTTGGCTTCCACCTGATGGCCTTTCTTCGCCAGATACTCCACCATCGTCGGAATACCCACGTTAAGCTCTTTGGCTGCTTTGTTCAGTCTGATGTTTTTCGGTTCTTCTGACATGCGATATTAGTGAATTGTGAATTGTGAATTGTGATTGGTGAATAGTGAACAGGAACCGCTGTTAGTCCTCGAATTCGGCTTTGAGCACTTCGATGACATGGTCGATGGTCTCTTCCTCGAGGTCGGTGCGGTTGATGAGCTCCTCCTTGGGCAGCTGCAGCACGCTCTTGGCGGTGTCGCACCCGATCTTGATGAGCTCGTCGATAATCCACTGGTCGATCTCGTCGGCGAATTCCTTCAGATCCACGTCGTCGAGGTCTTCGTCGGTGTTGCGGTAGACTTCAATCTCGTAGCCGCACAGTCTGCTGGCCAGCTTGATGTTGTGTCCGCCCTTGCCGATGGCCAGCGACACTTCGGCGGGTTCCATGTAGACTTCGGCGGTTTTGTTTTCCTCGTGGATAATCGTCTTGCTGATTTTGGCCGGGCTGAGTGCGCGTTGTATCATCAGGTCGGGACGGTTGGTGTAGTTGATGATGTCGATGTTCTCGTTGCGCAACTCGCGGACGATTCCGTGTATGCGGTTGCCCTTGACGCCGACGCACGAGCCCACGGGGTCGATGCGGTCGTCGTATGACTCGACGGCCACCTTGGCACGCTCGCCGGGAACGCGGACAATGTTGCGTATGGTAATCAGCCCGTCGTAAATCTCCGGCACCTCGGCTTCGAGCAGGCGCTCCAGGAATATCGGCGATGTGCGTGAGAGGACGATGACCGGTGTGTTGTTGCGGAGCTCCACTTTCAGCACGATGGCGCGGATGGTGTCGCCTTTGCGGAAATGGTCGGATGGTATCTGCTCGCTTTTGGGCAGCACGAGCTCGATTTTCTCCTCGTCGAGCACCAGTACCTCTTTGTTCCAGGGTTGATAGACTTCGCCGATGATGATTTCGCCAACGCGGTCCTTGTACTTCTGGAAGATGAGCGACTTCTCATAGTCCTGTATCTTGCCTACCAGGTTCTGGTGTATGGCAAGGATTTCGCGCCGGTTGAACTCGCTCATCGGTACAGGCTCGGAAAGGTCTTCGCCCACCTCAAAGTCAGACTCGATCTTGATGGCGTCGGAATACTCGATCTCGCGCTTGTCGTCGGTCATCTTGCCGTCCTCGACAATGAGGCGGTTGCGGTAAATCTCAAGGTCCCCCTTGTCGATGTTGACGATGATGTCGAAGTTGTCGTCCGAACCGTAGCGTTTGGCAAGGGCGGCACGGAACACCTCCTCGAGGATGTGCATCAGTGTCTCACGGTCGATGTTCTTGAAATCTTTGAATTCGGCAAAGGAATCAATAAGGTCTGTGGTTTTCATGAGGTTGAAAGTTGAAAGTTGAAAGTTGAAATGTTTTCCAACGTTCTGTTTATTTCAAAATTTAATTATTATCTTGGCGGTCTTGATGTCGGCATGGGCAATCTGAAGTGGGTCTGCTTTCATGTTTTTGCGTCCGGGCAGCTTGAGGGTTATCTTGTCGTCGTCGGCGTCAATAAGCTTTCCCTCTACAGTCTCGCCGTCGAAGGTGGTGACTGTCAGCTCCTGCCCCACGTTCTTGCGGTATTGGCGTTTCAGTTTGAGCGGCGAGTCGAGTCCGGCCGAGGCTACGTTGAGCTCGAAGTCTTCTACGTCGCGGTCAAGGCTGTTCTCTATCGCACGGCTCAGTTCAATGCAGTCGTCGATGTTGATGCCGTTGTCGCCGTCGATAGCCACATTGATGCGGTTGTCGGTTGAAATCTTGAGATCGACGAGGAACTTGTCGGTGCCCGCCAGAGTGGTGTCAATGACGTTTAGTACAAATAATTTATCTATCATGTCGCTTGTCCAATAAAAGAGGGGAACTTGCGTCCCCCTGCTCACTAATTCGGGTGCAAAAGTACAAAGAATATTTTGATTTTCATCCTTTTTATGCAATGATTATTTATGTTGGTTATTTAAGTTATTGTAAATAATGAATTTAATATTTTTAAAAAAAACTCAAAAAAGTCTGCCAGTGATTCGAAGTCGCTGAATTGGGCGTTTTTTTTACATTTTTTTCATCACACACAATTATTTTTTCAGGTATCCGTTTTCGTAGCATGAAACAGTATCTTGACCTTCTGAGGCATGTCATCGATAACGGCGTGCAAAAGACCGACCGCACCGGCACCGGCACGCGCAGCGTCTTCGGCTATCAGATGCGCTTCTGCCTCGACGACGGCTTCCCCGTGTTGACAACCAAGAAACTTCACCTGCGTTCTATCATCTATGAACTGCTCTGGTTTCTGCGTGGCGACACCAACATAAAGTATCTGCACGACCACAAGGTCACAATATGGGATGAATGGGCCGATGCCAACGGCGACCTCGGCCCCGTCTATGGCAGCCAGTGGCGTTCGTGGCCCGACGGCCGTGGCGGCACCATCGACCAGATCGCAAACCTCGTGGACCAGATCAAGCGCAACCCCGACAGCCGCCGCCTCATGGTCACGGCATGGAACCCCGCCGAGATAGAGGATATGGCTTTGCCTCCATGCCACTGCCTCTTCCAGTTCTATGTCGCCAACGGACGCCTGTCGTGCCAGCTCTACCAGCGTTCGGCCGACATCTTCCTCGGGGTGCCTTTCAACATTGCGTCGTATGCCCTCCTCACCATGATGGTTGCCCAGGTGTGCGGTCTTCAGCCGGGCGATTTTGTCCATACCCTTGGCGACGCCCACATCTACAACAACCACATTGAGCAGTGCCATTTGCAACTCTCGCGCGAACCTCGTCCGTTGCCTACAATGCTCATCAATCCCGCGGTCGACGACATCTTCGACTTCGACTACGAGGACTTTACTCTCGAAAACTACAATCCTCATCCCCATATCAAAGGAGAAGTGTCTGTATGAAGCGATTGAACCCCAATAATTTCTGCATTATTATGGCTGGCGGCTTCGGTAGCCGCTTCTGGCCGCTCTGCTCGGTCGACAAACCCAAGCAGTTCGTCGACTTGATGGGTACGGGCGAGTCGCTGATACAGTCGACGTTCCGTCGCTTCGAGACGGTATGCCCTCGCGAGAACATCATCATCGTCACCACCAAGGCTCATGAGTCGCAGGTGCGGCGTCAGATTTCTGGCTTGCTTGACTATCAGGTGCTTTGTGAACCTTTCCGACGCAATACCGCCCCTTGCATAGCCTATGCCGCATCGGTCGTGTCGGGAATCAACCCTAATGCCAATATCATTGTGTCGCCGTCCGACCATGCAATCTTCGGCTCTGCCGAATTCGAACGCAACATCGGGGATGCCATCCGTTTGGCCGACCAGCACGACTGGATTCTCACCCTGGGTGCTCGTCCGGTGAACCCTAACATCAAGTATGGTTACATCCAGCTGCGCGAAGCCAAGATTGACGGTGTGGACTCGAAAGTACACAAGGCGGTGACTTTCGTCGAGAAACCGCCCTTCGAGATGGCATGCCAGTTCATCTCGTCAGGCGAATTCCTGTGGAATACCGGCATTTTCGTCTGGCGTCTGCCTGTGCTGATGGATGCCTACCGCAAGTATTTGCCTCTGGTGGCCGACAGTTTTTTCGACTTGGGCACCGACACCGCGCCGAAGAGACTCAAGGACGTCTACACACAGGCACAGTCCATATCGGTCGACTATGGCATCATCGAAAAGGCAGACAATGTCTATGTGCTTGAAAGCGAGTTCGGATGGTCGGATGTGGAGACGTGGGACTCGCTCTATATGGCCAAACCCAAGGATGGCGACGGCAACGCCGTCGCATCAGGCAATGTGGTCACTTACGACACGCACAACTGCATCATTCATCTCAATCCTGAGAAATACGCAGTCATACAGGGTCTCGACGACTATATTGTCGCTGCCGGTCCGAGCACCTTGCTGATTTGCCGCCGCGACCAGCAGGAACAACTGATGAAGTTCAACTCCGACATTGAGATGCTGCGTAGCAAAAAGAAACAGACAATGTGATTTTTCGCATCACTTGAGGAAAAATGTGTATTTTTGCATACTGAAATAGTGCTTTTTATGTGTGCAACGAGCATGAAATCAGGTATATGTGTTGTATTGCTCGGTCGATGTGGCTGTAAATGTTCTGCAAATGACTTCTGACGAAAAAATAATAAAACTGTCTGACACCGCAAAGAGGGCTCTGCCCACCGGCAATGAGGCATGGCTTTACGGTTCGCAAGCACGTGGCACAGCCAACCGCGATTCGGATTGGGACATTCTTGTCCTCGTAAATGGAGAAGCACTCGGCCATGAGGCTTTTGGCATCTATGCCTATCCCTTTATAGAAACAGGGTGGGACATCGATGCTATGGTATCCCCGATACTGCTGACGAAGAAACAGTGGGAAGCCGGCAGTTTCACACCATTTTATAAAAACGTAATGAAAGACCGTATCCCGCTATGAGTTTGTCAGAAGAAGAAAGATATGCCTTGGTATGCTATCGTATCATCCCTTCGCCAGACGGGCGACTACGGAGATGCCTTTGGCTTGACGGAGGCTCAAGTCAAGCCTTTGATAACGCAAACAAATCAATTTCTGGAGGTTGTTGAATCTCTTATTAGAAAATAAATACTACAATGAAACGTTACGAAATCAAATACCTTTTGAAAGAGGATGTCAGCAGCTTGATAGGTACTGACGTATGTGTAAAAGGATGGGTGCGCACCAAGCGCGGCAACAAGAATGTGGCATTCATAGCGCTCAACGACGGCTCGATAATCCACAATATCCAGGTCGTCGCCGACCCGTCCAGGTTTGAAGAGACGCTGAAACGCGTCACCACCGGAGCCTGCCTCTGTGTGGAGGGCAAGCTGGTCGAGAGCCAGGGCAGCGGCCAAGCCGTCGAGGTACAGGCCGAGAACATAATCGTCTATGGCGAGGCTGACCCCGAAAGCTACCCGCTGCAGAAGAAAGGCCACTCGATGGAGTTCCTCCGCGAGATAGGCCATCTGCGTCTGCGTACCAACACCTTCGGCGCCGTCATGCGTCTGCGTCACAACATGGCCATGGCCATCCACACCTTCTTCCACGAGCGCGGCTTCTTCTATTTCCATACGCCGCTCTTCTCCGCCAGCGACTGCGAGGGCGCCGGCGAGATGGTCCACGTCTCCACCCTCGACCCCGAGAACCCACCCCGCGGCAACGACGGCAAGATTGACTGGGAGCAGGACTTCTTCGGCAAGTTCACCGCCCTCACCGTCAGCGGTCAGCTGGAGGGCGAGTTGGGTGCCACCTCGCTGGGCAAGATCTACACCTTTGGCCCCACATTCCGTGCCGAGAACAGCAACACGCCACGCCACTTGGCCGAGTTCTGGATGATTGAGCCGGAGATGGCTTTCTACCAGCTCGACGAGCTCACCGCCCTCGAAGAGGAGTTCATCAAATACTGCGTCCGCTGGGCTCTCGACCACTGCATGGACGACCTTGAGTTCCTCAACAAGATGATCGACAACGGTCTCATCGAACGCCTTCGCTCGGTCATCGACACCGACTTTGTGCGTCTGCCCTACACCGAGGGTATTAAGATACTGGAAGATGCCGTCGCCAAGGGCCACAAGTTCGAGTTCCCCGTGAGCTGGGGTGTCGACCTGGCCAGTGAGCATGAACGTTATCTCGTGGAGCAGCACTTCAAGAAGCCCGTCATCATGATCGACTACCCGAAGGAAATCAAGGCCTTCTACATGAAGCAGAACGACGACTGCCGCACCGTGCAGGGTACCGACGTGCTCTTCCCGCAGATCGGCGAGATCATCGGCGGCTCGGTGCGCGAGGAGAGCTACGACAAGCTCGTTGCCCGCATGGATGAGCTGGGCATGGACCGCTCGGGTATGGAATGGTACCTCGACACTCGCCGCTTCGGCAGCTGCCCCCATGCCGGCTTCGGTCTCGGCTTCGAGCGCCTGATGCTCTTCGTCACCGGCATGGCCAACATCCGCGACGTCATCCCCTTCCCACGCACTCCTAAGACGGCTGAATTCTGATTATTTGCTCTCTTGTTTACACTTTTTTCCACGCAACGCCGGCTTATTAAACCGGCGTTGCGTCCTTTTACACGTCTGCCGCAGTGTCGCTCTAATTGCCGTTTTGCGACACTCTTTTTGTTAAAATTTTGAAAAAACATGGCGTTTTTCTTGGCTGATTGTTTTATTATGTGTATTTTTGCACCCGAAAAACCTATAACATTTTAGCCATGAAAAAAACATTACTTCTTCTGTTATGTATGACCGCTCTGCTTTCGGGCAGGGCTTTTGCCGATGTGGGTGACACAATCTCCTATTGCGGCAACAGCGCGTTCCAGACTCGCATCGGAGTCAACAACACCACCTCGACCGTTTATTGGGGCGTCATGTTCCCCGCCACGCAACTGGCAGGACGTGACTCGATTATGAGTGTTGAAATGTTCATGACTCCGAACGACACAGGTGTCTATCACCTCACCATTTATGAGGGTGGCACCACTGCACCTCAAACCCAGCTCCTCACGCAGACCTACACCTTGAACTCCTCTTTCCTGACAACGGCTGGATACGTGAGTTTCACGCTCGGCTCGCATGTTGCTATCCCCGCAAACCAGAACATCTGGATCATTTTCGACAACACCGACGCACTCTACCCCGCCTCCGCCTGTGCCTATGTGGGCAACAGCAACAGCAACTGGCTGTCGCTCGACGGGGCGAGCTGGAGCCATTGCGGAACGGATGTGGGACTAACGCAGGATTTCTCCTGGCTTATCAAGTGTGTCACTCATGCCTCCTCTGCCGCACTACCCGTTGTGATGGCCACCGGACCTACCTCAGCTGCAGTCGGCGAGCAGCTTACTTTCACAGCCTCCGCAAGTAGCGGAGCCACGGTCAGCTGGCAGCTCAATGGCGGCACACCATCCTCGGCCACCGGCAACACCGCCACGGCGACTTGGAACACCCCTGGAACATACAATGTCATCGCTACGGCCTCCAACTCGAATGGGACGGCTCGTGACACTGTTGTCCTGACAGTGTACAACTGCTCGGAAATCACCTCTTTCCCCTATACCATGGGGTTTGAGGCCAACGACCCTATTGCATGCTGGACAATACTCGATGCCGACGGCGATGGCTATGCGTGGGATGCCGGTATCTTCTCCAATGCCACCCAGGCACATACCGGTGAAGGCTGTATCGGCTCGGCGTCCTACATCAACAATGTGGGAGCGCTTGAACCCGACAACTGGCTGGTGTCGCCGCACATCTATCTGCCTCAGGACAATGGTTTTACGCTTTCATGGTTCGCATCGGGAGTAGACCAGACCTATTACGCTGAGCATTACGGGGTGTACATCTCTACAACTGGAATGAATCCTGCCGACTTCACCCTGCTTCAGGAGTATGATATCGCCTCCAATACATGGACCCAGCAGTCCGTCAGCCTCGACCAATATGCCGGACAGCATGTATATATCGCTTTCCGCCATTTCGACATCGAGGATATGTACTGGATGAAACTCGACGACATATCCATCACCATGCAGCAGCCCAGCACCTACAGCGTATCGTTCGTGTGCGAGGGTGCAGTTGTCGGTCATGTGAGCACCCAGGAGAACGGAAGCGGCAACTCGCTTTGTGGTGAGCAGTTGTACTTGAGTTCCGAACAGGTCACTAACCTGTACATCAGATGCCAGAAGTTCGAATACCATCTCGAGGCGCTATATGTCAACGATGTAAACCATATCGGAGATGTGAGTCTCCAATCTGGCGATATCGAGGATGTGTATGTGTATGCTTTCCAGCCTGTAGAACAGTCGGTGGTGCGTGCGGTCTTCGCAGGCCGCGAAATCACCATCACCGTCACTGCTAATCCTCCTGACGGCGGTGAAGTCTTCGGCGGCGGCACCTATCACTATCTCGACACCGCCGTCCTCGAGGCTCATCCCAATCCGGGCTATGTCTTCACTGGATGGAATGACGGGAACGCCAATGCCACACGCCGTGTCGTGGCGACCGCCAACGTCACCTACACCGCCATTTTCCATGCATCAAATGGCATCATGGAACAGGATGGACAATCGGCAATGCTGAACCTCTACCCCAATCCGGTAAGCGACTTTGTGACGGTCGAAATCAAAAACATACAAAACAGAACCTATGGCGTTGAGATAACCATTGTCGACCTGAACGGGCGTACCTGCCTTTCGGAAAGGTACGTCAGCAGTGGTGCAGATGGCATGTATCGTATCGATGTCAGCAGCCTTGTGCGGGGCATTTATTATGTCCGCATAAAAGGTGGCGAAATTAACAAAGTCTGTAAAATCGTAAAACAATAGTATCTCCATCTGTCGCTGAAAAAGGACAATGTGTGTGCAGTGATGTTTTCTGCACACACATTGTTTTTGTACGCTCGGCATGAAAAAAAAAAGAGGAGAACCATGTCTCTTTCATCTGAAGCGGCACTAAATACCATGTATTAATCTGTGATAAAACCATGATAATTTGTGTTATAAAAAATGTTTTCTTGCGTCTGTGTTGAATATGATTTTTTAAGTATTTTTGCAATCTGAAAAACAAAGGAGAAAGTATCATGTCGAAATTCATAAATCCCTTTACTGACGTGGGTTTCAAGCGCATCTTTGGACAGGAGATGTCGAAGGATTTGCTTATTGATTTCCTCAACAGCCTGATGGAAGGGGAACGCCATA
>JAFSKP010000044.1 GCA_017448905.1 Bacteroidales bacterium
ATCTCATACAGCTCGTTGAAACTGTAGTTGTATGTGATGTCGAGGTTCACCCCCGCCGCCCGTGCCGCATTGAAATGATAAAGCCACCCCAGACGCGCCGTGTGGGCGTAGTAGTATTCATGACGCTTCGACGGGAAACGCGGCATGACGATGGCCGGCGCATACGACACGAACCAGTCGCCTCCACGTATGTCGGCAGCCGAAAAACGGTAGTCTATACGGCTGTCGGCTCCGATGCCGGTGCCGCTGCCTGCCATCGGCCTCGGACGGAATCCCAGCTCAGCCTGTAGATAGTTGAGCCCCTTGTTGGGCTTGACGAGATAGCCGTTTGAGGAATGCACAAATTTGCCAGCAAACACAATGTCGCCTATGCCCGACAGCGTGTAGCTGTACGACAATCCTATCTGTATAAGGCAGTTGACATACGAACCTATGAAGACATTGGCCTCGTCGTGACTGTGCTTGTAGGGATTGCTGTAGAATGCAAAACCGGCATCCATCTCAAGACCGACACTGTGTCCGCCTCGTTCCAGGAGGGGTTCGATGACGAAACCGGCAAGCCCGAACTTGTGTCCTGCTATCGCGTTGGGGTAGAAAGTGAAATTGCCGCGTATACCCATCTGGTAGGGACGGCGTAGCAGCCGTCGCTGCCCCCCGGACACCGCCGTGTCGTCATCAAGCATCCAATGCTGCATGCGTGCCTCGGCAATGTCGATACCAAGATAATGGTCACTGATATAGCTCCATTCCTCCGAATTGGGGATTGTGTATCCCCCCGTGACGGAAAAAGTGTGGAACCCCTGCCCGAACAAAGCTGTCGGCACAAGAACAAGAAAAAATATGTATGCAGCCTTTCTTATCATAGCACTCATTCACTCTACCATACCCAGATAATCCTCTTCACCGATTATAGGCACCCCGAGTTTCTCGGCTTTCTTGAGCTTCTCGGGTCCCATCTTGTCGCCGGCAAGCAGGTAGTCGGTCTTGCCGCTGATGCTGCCCGCCACCTTGCCGCCATGTTGCTGAATATGTGCCTTGATTTCGTCGCGCGAGAAACGGCTGAACACGCCGCTGACAACGAACGTCTTGCCTCCAAGCACGTCGTTCACCTGCTGTTCCTCTGCAACAAAGCGGAGCCCTGCCTCTCGCAGCCGCTCCACAAGGTCGCGATGGCGTGGCTCGCGGAAATAGTCGTACACCACCGCAGCTGTCTTGTCGCCTATGTCTTCCACCATGGCTAGCTCCTCGACAGTGGCATCCATCAACGCGTCGATGTCCTTGAAATGGAACGCCAGCTTACGCGCCCCCACTTCGCCGACAAAGCGTATGCCAAGGGCGAAAAGGACGCGCTCGAAAGGCACCGCCTTCGAGTCGTCAATGGCTGCAAGTATTCCGGCAGCACCCTTTTCCTGAATCGACGTGCGTCGCTGCCCGTCGTCGCCATACGACTCAAGCCCCACAAGCTGCTCGCGTTTGAGGTCATAGAGGTCGGCGACATCGCGCACCAGCCCCCGCCGATAAAGGAGCTCAAGACGCTCACTGCCAAGACTCTCGATATTCATGGCCTTGCGCGACACAAAGTGCTCCAACCGCCCGACAATCTGCGGCGGACAGCCGTCCTGGTTGGGACAGTAA
This sequence comes from Bacteroidales bacterium, assembly GCA_017448905.1. Taxonomy (GTDB): domain Bacteria; phylum Bacteroidota; class Bacteroidia; order Bacteroidales; family P3; genus Colimorpha. Next base: position 1,636 of record JAFSKP010000044.1, read on the forward strand.
TGGCCGGCCTCGCCTTCAGCACGTACCAGACGGGCTCCACATTCGGGACAGTTGGCGATGTATGTCACCGGCCTGGCGTCGGCCTCACGCTTGGCGACATCGACGCCGACAACCTTGGGGATAATCTCACCTCCCTTCTCGACAAGCAGCCAGTCGCCTTCATGAATGTCCATCTTCTCAATGAAATCGGCGTTGACAAGTGTGGCACGGCGTACCGTGGTGCCGCCCAGCCACACCGGCTTCATGTTGGCCACGGGGGTGATGATGCCCGTGCGTCCAACCTGGAAAGTGACACTCTCCAACGGCGTCGACACCTGCTGTGCCTTGAACTTGTAGGCTATGGCCCAGCGGGGCGACTTGGCGGTGAGTCCCAGCCGGTCCCACAGCTCCACCTGGTTGACCTTGATGACTATCCCGTCGATTCCGAAAGGAAGATTCCACCGCTCATTGTCCCAATAGTCGATGAACTGGCGAATCTCACCAATATCCTTGCATTCCTTGATATATGGCTGCACCTTGAACCCCATCTGCTTGGCGGCTTCCAGTCGTCCGTAGTGGGTGGAGAGTTGGTCCGCAGGCATCTCGCCTGCGGATGTATCACTATCCACCATCATAAAATACATGCAGAACTGCAGCTTTCGCTTGGCACACTCGCGAGAGTCTAGCAATTTTAGGCTTCCACTCGCAGCGTTGCGCGGGTTGGCGAAAGGCTCGTCGCCGTCGGCCTCGCGCTGACGGTTGAAAGCCTCGAACTCGTTGAATGGGAACACCACCTCACCACGCGCCTCAAAGTCGTCAGGGAAGACACCCCTGAGCCGCAACGGGATGGTGGCTATAGTGCGGGCATTGGCCGTGATGTCATCGCCCACAGCACCGTTGCCTCGCGTGACGGCCTGCACCAGCTCGCCATGACGGTAGGTGAGCCCTATGGCAACTCCGTCATACTTCAATTCGCATGTATAGCTGAACTTCGTGTCTCCAAGCAGCCTACGAGTGCGGGCCTCGAATTCTTCTATCTCCTCGATGGAATAGGTATTGCCCAACGAAAGCATCGGGAAACGGTGCTTGACCTGGCGGAAAGCTTTGCTCACCTCACCCCCCACTCTCTTGGTCGGCGAATTGGGCGACGCAAGCGCCGGGTAACGCCCTTCAAGGTCCTGAAGTTCACGGAGCATCTTGTCGAACTCGAAGTCACTGACCAGCGACCTGTCGTTCATATAATACTCGTAGTTATAACGATCAATGAGTTCCGTCAACTCGCCAATGCGCTTGGCTGCAGTGTCTGTGTCTTCAAAATTGCTGAAAAGATCCAAGGGAAATTGTATTATGGTTTGGTGATAAAAGAATATCTAACATTATACGGTTTACTTTAACTGTTTAATCTCCTTTTTATTGTGTGTTTTCATTTTTTTATTCACAATATTCGAAAAAAAAACAGTACTTTTGCAATCGCAAAATAAGAGCCAAAAGGAATGTAGAACACTGACCACCAATGTGATCGCCTAACAAAGAAGGGAGGAAAACCATGATAGAGACCATCCAGCACGGGACCTTGAAATGGCAACATATAACCAATCCTACCGAAGACGACTTCGACTATCTGGATGAGAATTTCAACTTCCATCCCCTCGACATCGAGGACTGCCGCGGCACCAACCAACGCCCCAAGATAGACGAATACGACGACTACTACTTCCTCATACTCCATTTCCCCTATTTCGACAAAGGCAATAAGAACGTCCGTACACGCGAGGTCAAAATCTTCTGGGGCAAGGACTACATCATCACCATCGGCAAGTCGCACTGGGTTGTGAAAAAACTCTTCGACGAAGTGCAGGAAGACCTCGCCGAAAACGACGAGGACACACTCGAAGCACTGTCGTGCAGCGACCTGCTGCTATACACCATACTCGACCGCCTCATGCTCGAGACCTACCAGCTCATACTCCGCATCGGATCTGAAATCGACCTCATCAACTACGACATCTTCAACAAGAAAGCCCGCAACATCATCGAGCTCATATCCATCACCCGGCGCAACATCATCCTGCTGAACACGACCTTCAAGCCCCAACTTCGCGTGCTCCACATGTTCGAGAGCGGCGGCATCAAGGGCTTCGTCAACCCCGACACCGTCGACATGGAAGACTACTGGGGCGACATCCTCGACCAGTACCAGAAAATGTACGACCTCGTGGAGGACTACGGAGAACTCATCGAAGGCCTGTCAAAAACCTTCGACTCCCTGCAGACCAACCGCACCAACGACATCATGCGCGTGCTTACCTACTTCAGCACCGTCATGCTCCCCCTGACCGTGGTAGCCAGCCTCTTCGGCATGAACGTGGACTTCCCCTTCACCACCAACACCGCCGCATTCTGGATAATCATCGGCTCCATGGCCCTGCTCACCACCGGCCTCCTCTTCTACTTCAACCGCATGACAAAACGGTGAGCGTTGAGAGTTGAATCTTCCGCAGCAGCAGACCATTCACTACTCACTATTCACTAATCACCACATCCATCGGCACATCGAAACTCTCGACAGGGATGATGTCGAAAACCTGGAAGTCGAAAGCCACGCCCACCTTCACTGCGTTAGGTGTGGACTTTAGCAGACGGTCGTAAAATCCGCGGCCACGGCCCATACGGTTGCACTGGCGATCGAAGGCTACGCCGGGTACGACAATCACGTCAATCTTTTCAAGGTCTGTAAACTGCGGCCCTTGGGGTTCCGGGATGCCGAACTGCGGACCGGGACGCATGCTCTCGGGACCAGTATACTGACGCAACAATAGGTCGTCACCCTCCACGCAAGGAAGCAACAGGCACTTCGACAGGTAGTGCTTCATAACGAAGTCGTGGGTATAAACCTCGTCGTCCATTGACCAGTAGAGCAGCACAGTCTTCGCCCGTATGTACGCCGGAAGGCACCCTACCTTCTCCATAAGAGGTGCCGACCGACGAATCTTCTCGTCGAGCGGCACCTCTTTCTTGCGAGCTCTTACGAGCCTGCGAATCTCAGACTTGTCCATGAGTCAGAATGGCAAGTCGTCATCTCCGCTTGCCGGCTGCGACGCGAAAGACGGTGCTGCGGCAGGGGCAGCAGCGTGCGCAGCAGCAGGCGCTGCTGCAACAGGTGCGGCAGCCGTCGAGGCCGGATTAGCAGCTGCTCCCGAGAAAGGCATCACACGCACACAACGCAGGTCAGTATACCAACGATCTTGGTACTCACGCGATTCCGGCGAAAAAGTAACCATCACCGGAGCGTTCATCACCAAGCCATTCAGCATCGCCAAACGGTCCTCTCCGAAGAGGGTAAATGCTATTTGACGCGGATAAGTGTCGTCCGTCTCGATGACAAAACCGCCCCTGACCCATGGCCCACGCTGGCTCTCGCCACGCACCTCGGGCAAAATCTTGATTAATCTTCCTGAAATATCCATAGTTTTAATTTTATAATTTACAAAACATTATTCAAAAATAGCCGTAAAAAGAAGCACTATTACGGAACTACAAAACTACTAAAAAAGAAACAGAGAGACGCTTGTTTTTTTAAAAAGTTTTTAACACACAAAAAAATGGATGGTTAATTTGATTTTTATTCGTAAATTTGCGGATGAAAAAATCATCAAAATGATACAGAAAATAGCTTCTTATATACTCATAATCATATCGTTCACATTGGCATCATGCAATTCGCCGTTGTCGAAACAGACAACAAACGACACCATTCCCGACGGCACGACGCAGAATGCCGCAGAATGCGAAGCGACTGACGACGACGTTGCTTTCACCCTCGCCGACGGTGACGCTTCACCATCCGGGTCCACCGAAGCACCGACCCAAACCCCGCCGACTGAAAAGGCCACAAAAGCCAAGCCGTCAACGTCAAGCATGGGAGGCAAGGAAACGCTCTACATCTCCACCTATGGCGCCAACGGCAAAGTATGGGGGCATGTGACGATGAACGGCAACAAGGGGCGCGGCACCATCCATGACGACGACGAGAACAGTTACACCATCACCGTCACCCGCCACGGTGGCGAGCTCCACGGCATCGACCAGAACGGCCGCGAATATGTATTCCGGATGTGAATTTTTCTGTATTAAAGATGTACAAATCTCTCGAAATATGCGCTGGCGCCGGTGGTCAAGCCTTGGGATTGGAACAAGCAGGGTTTGAACATGTTGCTTTGGTTGAATATGAGCAAGACTATTGCGAATGTCTGAAATTCAACAGACCTGAGTGGAATATTATTTGTCAAGACGTTCACCATTTCAGCGGGAAACCATATCGCGGGGAAATAGACCTCCTGTCAGGAGGAGTACCCTGTCCCCCCTTTAGCGTCGCCGGCAAACAACTCGGCAGCAATGACGAACGCGACCTGTTCCCTGAGATGCTGCGTCTTGTGGACGAAATCAGACCAAAAGTAGTTATGATTGAGAATGTCAGAGGATTGATGTCTTCCACATTCAGCGAGTACAGACTATCAATATTGACTTCACTGATGGCTATGGGATATTGCCCTCATATCCAATTACTGAATGCAGCTGATTTCGGTGTCCCGCAATTGAGGCAACGGGTAATAATCGTAGCCGTCAGTTACGAGCTGAGAGACACCTTTGTATACCCATTTCCATCAAAAAAAGAGACACCGTCAGTAGGTGACACATTATTCGACCTGATGTCTGCCAAAGGCTGGAATGGCGCGGAAGAATGGAGAGAAAGAGCCAACACCATCGCACCTACCATTGTCGGAGGCAGCAAAAAACATGGCGGAGCAGACCTCGGACCGACAAGAGCCAGAATGGCATGGGCAGAGTTAGGAATCGATGGAAGAGGCGTTGCCGATGTTGCACCCTCGAAAGACTTCCTCGGAATGCCCCGGCTAACCCCACGAATGATTGCCAGAATCCAAGGCTTTCCTGACGACTGGTATTTTGGAGACAAAAAAACAAAAGCTTGCCGTATGATAGGGAACGCATTCCCTCCCCCAATGGCTCGTGCTGTTGGAGAAAGAATAATAAAAGTGCTGTTTGACAATAAAACCGACTATGGAACCATTAATTACAGAAGCCAGAAAAACATATCATCAGAAATTGCTTTCGCATAAAGTGCTTACTATCGATAATGATGGTATTCCCAGCAATGCAGACAGGTCTTCGGAATTGTCGAAGTTCATTGCCCGGCATATTGCCCAAAGTTTAATGGCTGAAGTTCACGACAAGATACAAGGACAGTCGTCTGGAGCAAAGTTCGAACAGATAATTATGGAGTATCTTGCCCAAACATTCCCTAATCTACAGAACTTGCGACCTGGCTTATGGCACATCGAAAAACTTGGCAACCGCAGCCACACCAAGACAAGCAGTTTCGCTCAATATGCCCATCTGGAATCACTGAACGAACTCGTCAAGAAAAACTCGGAACTGGCAACAAGTATCGGCAACGATTATATGGTCGCTCCCGATGTTGTGATTTATAAAGAACCTGTTGATGACGATACCATCAATATTACCCGTCCAATCGTTGACAATAAATATTCGAGATACACCGACATCCGTAAGGCAAACGGAGGATTACCCATTCTTCATGCTTCTATCTCTGCCAAATGGACTATCAGAAGCGACCGTGCCCAAAACAGCAGGACAGAGGCTCTCGGCCTAATCCGAAACAGAAAAGGTCATCTTCCACATATAGCAGTCGTAACTGCCGAGCCACTCCCATCCAGACTGGCTTCGCTTGCTCTGGGCACTGGCGACATCGATTGTGTTTACCACTTCGCTCTTCCCGAACTATGTGCAGCTGTGAAAGCGTCAAATGCCGAAGACTCAATTGAAATGCTAAATATTCTTATTGAAGGTAAAAGGCTCAAGGACATCAGCGACCTACCTCTCGATCTTGCAGTATAATTTTTAGATTAATAAACTCACATGATAATGACAACACAAGAATTACAAACCATTGCACGCCAAGTGCGCCGCGACATTCTCCGTATGACCACCGCCGCCAAGTCCGGTCATCCCGGCGGCTCCATGGGTACCGCCGACTGGATGGTTGCCATGCAGTTCGAACTGATGCAGCACGACCCTGCCTCCTTCACCATGGAAGGCAGAGGGCAAGACATGCTCTTCGTCTCGCAGGGACATATCACCCCGGTGATCTACAGCACCATGGCTCGCCGCGGTTACTTCCCTGTCAGCGAGCTCGCCACCTTCCGCTTGTTCGGCACACGTCTGCAGGGCCACCCGTCGACAGCCCACAACCTGCCCGGCATCCGCATGGCCAGCGGCTCGTTGGGACAAGGTCTCAGCGTCGGCATCGGCGCCGCCCTCGGCAAGAAGATGACCGGCGACGACCACATAGTCTACACCCTCCACGGCGACGGCGAGCTGCAGGAAGGCCAGATCTGGGAAGCCGCCATGTTTGCCGGCGCCAAGAAGGTCGACAACCTCATCAGCACCGTCGACTACAACCACCAACAGATTGACGGCACCGTCGAGCAGGTCATGGACCTCGGCAACCTGAAAGCAAAGTTCGAGTCGTTCCTGTGGACTGTTGTCACCATCGACGACGGCAACGACATGCAGCAGGTACTCGACGGCATGAACAAGGCCAAGTCGCTCACCGGCAATGGCAAACCTGTTTGCGTGCTGCTGCAGAGCCAGATGGGCTTCGGCGTGGACTTCATGCAGAACACCAACAAGTACCACGGCAGCGTACTGGGCAACGACGACCTGCAGCGTGCCCTCGCCCAACTCCCCGTAACCGAACTCGGCGACTATTGATTAGCACTTTATGAAGAAAAAGGACAAACAAAAGGCTGTTGAGGCGTTCCTCGCCGGGAAAGAGGTCAAGACAGGCAACGACATCATCAAACGCTACGTCGCCGGCGAAACCAAAGGAAGGTGTGAATGGATCCGCTACTTCTACTCCGACTGCAAAGACCAGTCTGTAATCAGGAAGAACTGCAAGGAGCTGTTTGGTGGCCGCAACGATGATGCCGTGGGTTACGTCGGAGCCTACACGCTCCTGCGGGAGCTTTCGCGGTCATCCGTCGCTTTTTGGGCCGGGTTCAACTACTCTTTCGAACAGATGGAGGCCAACTACGATTGAACCCACAATGAAACGTCTTTTCCTCATACTGGCGCTCATGGCGGGCATCGCGGTTCAGGCACAGCAGTCCGACAAGACGCGCGTACTGCTTATCCTCGACTGTTCGCACAGCATGTGGGACCGCTGGCAAAGCGACTCCAAAATCAAGGTTACACAGCAGGTGCTGCTCAAGTTCCTCGACAGCGTCGCCAGCCAGCAGAACATCGAGGTGGCTCTGCGTGTGTTCGGCCACCTGAACAAGAACTCCTATGGCACACGCCTCGAAGTGCCATTCGAGAAGGACAACAACTACAAGATACAGAGCAAGATAAAAACACTGGTCCCAAATGGCGAATGCACGGCGGCATCGGCTCTCAGCAGCTCACTGAACGATTTCCCGACCGTGGGGTCAGCCTCGGGACGGATGCAAAGCACCGCCGACAACCAGCCCCGCAACATAATTCTCATCATCACCGACGGCATGGACGACTGCGACGGCAACATCTGCGACGTAGCCCGTCAGGTGCAGATGAGCGGCGTCATCGTGCAGACATTCATCCTCGGCATCGGCAGCAAGCAGGACTTCCAGCACAGCCTCGACTGTGCCGGCAAGTTCACCTACGTCCCTAACGAAGAACTGTATTCAGAGACTCTCTACAACATCTTCCGCATGTCGGAAGAGGAGGCCCAACTGGTCATCAGCCTGAACGACGAGACCGACCACCTCCTCGACATCGAACTCCCGATAGCATTCTACGACAGCCAGACAGGTGTGGTTAAATACAACACACTTTACAGCATCGACGGTCGCTACACCCCCGACACGATGGTGATAGACCCGCTCGTCTCGTACGACATCACCATCTTCACGCGTCCCGAGACTCGCCTCCACAACAAACAGTTCCGCCCGGGACGCGTCAACCGTCTTGGTGTCACCATAGAACAAGGCTCGCTGCGGTTACACCTTGACGGCAAAAGGGTCAACTATCAGGTCCCTCAATACCCGATTCTTGTCTATCGGCACGGCACCACGGAACTCGTCGGCACACAGCAACTCGGAGAGCAGCAGGGCTACCTTGCCGGCACATACGACATCGAGATGCTTTCCACACCCCCCTTGCACCTCGACGACGTCGCCGTGATAAGCTCGTCAGCCACCGACCTCACCCTCCCCACGCCAGGAATGGCCAACATCAGCAAACCCAAAGCCATCTCCTCGGGTTCGGTGTTCTCCTACAACGATGGGGTATTGGCACATGTCTGCGAACTCAACCCCAACAAGGTGAGCGAACGGCTGCTGCTCATGCCTGGCGAGTACCAGATTGCCATCAAGCCTCAAAACAGCATCCGCTACACGTCGGTACGTACCATGCGATTCCGCATCGAGGCCGGCCAAACAACCAATATCAACTTGACAAACTGAAAAGAAAAATGTTAAAAACCGACCCCATCGAGGAAACACCCGAATTCAAAGCCGTCATCAATGAGGTGGAACGCGAACTGAAAAAGAGATTCAAGGACGACCCCATGAACGGCAGCCACGGATTCTGCCACACCTACTGGGCAGCAAAGAAAGAGCTTCTCCTCGAAAAATACGGCATCGAGTGGCTCACACCGCAACAGATGAACCCTCGCGTCAGGTTCGACTAAGTCACGCCCCTGCACCCATCTCCATGTCGACCTGACCTTGGTCGATGAGTTTGCTTTCGCGTTCGAAGAACTTGTTGCTCTTCAATTTGAAGGCTTCGGCGTTTTCGTCGCCCTCAATACGCAGCACAAGCCCCTCTCTCGGCACCTTGGCGACGCACATCGGCTCATTCTTCTCCATACCCATCCGTGTACCGTCTGATGCCAGACGCTCAAGGATGCTCTCGCGCCATAAATCATCCTGCGGCACATCGGGATAGAGCGCGGCAAGCGTGCCATGGTAAAGCACCGTGATAGGACGAAGCCGTGGAGCCAACTCGGGATGGTCGGCGGCCAGCCGCACAGTCCAGTCGCGGACTTCCGTCACACTCCACTCGCGCTTGCGGCCTTCGGCATCAGTGGTCGTTATGCGGTATGGCATCATGAAATTCTCGCCGGCACGGCATCCGTAGTCATACTGCGGCTGTATCATCGACTGCACGCCAGTGATGTATCCGCATATCTCACCATAAACAGTCATCCCCTTCTCAATGAACGGATAGAAGATGTTTCCGTATTCGCTCCAGATGTCGGTGTCGTAGAAGCCCGCCCCCAACGAATCATACAAATACTGGTTCTTCACCACCGTACGGCTCGAGAAGACGGGGCCATAGCCAAGCCTGAAATTCTCCGGGACGGCGGCCTCTAGGGATGCCGTCTGCCGTTCAACCATCCTCCGCTGCCAATAAAAGCGTGGATGCGAACGTCCGAGCTGTTTCTGCTGCCTGCGTATATTCCGGCTTTTCAACTGCTGGACCAGCGACAACTTCTGCGGGATGCGGGTGATGAGGTTGCCGACGATGACCGACGTTCCATGCAATTTGACGGAAATGTCGACCACCGTCTCCGGCCGGAACCGCCACATGTTGTCGCGCAACTGGTCGGTGTCGTAGTGGAAAACGAACTGACCCGGCACGAGCCTGTCGAAACTGGCCTTGCGCGAATTACGTTTCTTCTTGCCCATACCGCGCCAGCTGTTGCGAGTCATGGGTACATACATCTCCGCAAAGAGTTCCCCGTCGACAGTATCGAAATTGAACGAATGCTCATAGCCATCCTCGTCGACGGTAAGGTAGTCTTCCAGTCTCTCATCCTTGAGGCTGGGCTTCCAGCGGAGCAGCGAGTCGAACTTGAAGATACAGCCATAGGAGGGGCATCCACGGAGGCGTATCATGCGTACGCGTCCATGCTTGCCGAAGAAACCGACAAGACGTTTCGCATCATCCTTACGGCCCTCATCGATGAGCGCTGCAACCTCCTTGGCATTGGCATTAAGCTCATACTCACCTATCTCGAACTGGTTGTTTGCCGACAGGAACTTCTTGTTGACGGCCGTTTCGTTGAGGCAGTAAATCACGGGTTCCCCAACCTCAAAGGCACCTTTCTGCACGACACAGCTGAAACCGTCCATGAGTGTCTGCACGAGGAAGTCAGAGCCCTCGATAGGTTTCATCTCCCCTATCCTTACTATCTTGGCGCAGTATTCCTTTTTCATCCCCTCGCTTGCAGCGAAGGCCGGTTTCTTTTCTTTCATAGTCATGTAATTAAGTTCCTTGCATTTTCCGTAACAACTGGCATTTCAGCCGACAAGAAAAAAAAGTGGCAGCGATGCCACTTCTCCTTGTGGTCCCTCTTGGGTTCGAACCAAGGACCCGCTGATTATGAGTCAGCTGCTCTAACCAACTGAGCTAAGGGACCCACAGTGTTAAAAGGTGTTTTTTCCTACTTTTCGGTTTGCAAAAATACTACATTTCCCCGAAACAGAAAAAAAAAAGTGCCTTTAACGCATTATTTTTTTTTAATTGGTTAATTATCAAAAAATATATTTTTTGCCTCAAAAAAGAAATAAAGGCCAAATATATTCGTTTTTGTGAAAAAAAAAGTATTTTTGCACCCCGTAAAAAACAGAAAAAAATGAGCAGAATCATGGCAATCGACTATGGCATAAAGCGTACGGGACTCGCGGTAACCGACGAGCTTAAGCTCATTGCCACTGCGTTGACCACCGTCGAGACACCAAAGCTGATGTCGTTCCTCGATGAGTATACGGCCCGGGAGGCAGTGGAATGTTTCGTTGTGGGCGAAGCCAAACAGATGGACAACACTCCATCGCAGTCAGCCAAATACATAGAGCCTTTCGTCGTCAGACTGAAAGAGAAGTTTCCCCACATTCCCGTAGAACGCATCGACGAACGCTTCACGTCGAAGATGGCATTCCGGGCCATGATCGATGGCGGCCTCAAGAAAAAACAGCGACAAAACAAAGCTCTTATCGATGCCGTCAGTGCCGTCATCATCCTGCAAAGCTATATGCAAAAAATGAATGCTTGAATGTGTGTATTTGTGAATGCTTGAATGCTTGAATGTGTGAATGTTCGAATGCTTGAATGTGTGAATGCTTGAATGTGTGAATGTGTGAATGTGTGAATGTGTGAATGCTTGAATGTGTGTATTTGTGAATGCTTGAATGCTTGAAT